>CAZXHQ010000540.1:0-2819 GCA_964640145.1 uncultured Rhodothermales bacterium
TGCCGGCGGCAAGACGAGTACACACGCGACTCGGTCGGGTGAGAATTCGGCGGTCTGAGTGAGATAGTGGCTTCGCAGTCCGCCATGCCCACCTTTTCGAGCAGGGCGGCGATCTCCTACTACCTCTCGAGTCTTTCTTTCCCTGAACGGAGGGACCTACAAGAGGACGTAACGAGCGTGAAAGATCGCTCGCCAATGCTTATTTTCCCCGTGTCGTGGCCGTCGTCATGCAAAAGGGGTGCTGAGGGCACTCGCAGCCGTCATCGGAATCGAAACGACGAATTAAAGACCAGGTGTATGACCAGCATCGAGTCGGCGCATGCAAGGTCTGTTGGCCGTCAGGTTCCCGATAGCATCGACGACGTGATCGAACGGCTGGACGCTGTAATCGCGCGGTCCCGAAAGCGCGAGAGCCGCCTGGGTTACTTTGCCGTCCTTTATCGCAACGTTACGGTGCGTGTGAAAGAGGGCATCGAGCGTGGACGCTTCGAGGACGGCGAGCGCATGGCGCGCCTGGACGTCACCTTTGCGAATCGATATTTCGAGGCCTACCATCTCTATGCGGACGGGGCACGCCCGAGCCGGTGCTGGGCCGTCGCATTCGAAGCCGCCGAGCGATGGAGACCTATCGTGCTCCAGCACCTTCTGACCGGCATGAATGCGCACATCAACCTGGACCTCAGTATCGCAGCAGCACGAACCTGCCCAGGGCCAGCGCTCGCAGAGCTGGAGCGCGATTTCCGCGAAATCAATGCCATCCTGCTCGAAATGCTCGACGACGTTCAGGACTGTCTGAGCCGGATTTCGCCCTGGGGTCGCATATTCGACCTGGCCGGCGGCCGCCTCGACGAGTTCGTCGCCCGCATGGGGCTGACCGGTACGCGAGACTGGGCGTGGATGTCGGCGCTGCATCTGGCTGCCCTCGAACCGGAGGAGCAGGCTCCGGTCATTGAAAGAATAGACCGGCGCATCGCCGAGGTGGGTGGAACGTTGTTGAATCCGGGCGCCTGGCTCGCCTTTAAATTGCTTATGGTACGTCTGTCCGAGCGAAGGGATGTCGGAGAAGTCATGGATCTACTCACTTTGGAATGAATCCAGGCGGGCGACTGATCCCTACGCACAGATGCAGACGGTGTGACGGCCGTGCGCAACTCCGCCTCCAGGGTTTCGTAGCCGACGTTGGAGCCCGACCTGGATCGGATATAGGCTGGGTCTCGTGTGGTCGAGTTTCCCTGCAAAAGCCTGTACCGTAGCCAGCATGACAAAAGGCCTATTTCTACTGTTCGGATCTTGCCTCTTCATATCTCAATCAGCACAGGCTCAGGTCGACGAGGGCTCGCGGCTTTACCGTGAACTAACGGTAATGGACAGCCTCGTATTTTCCGAAGGCTTTAACCGCTGCAACCTGGAGGTCTTGACCGACGTGGTCTCGCCTGATCTGGAGTTCTATCACGATCAGGCCGGCTATCAGGACAAGAGGGCGTTTATGCAGGCCATGCGGGAAAACATCTGCTCGTCGCCGGAGCGAAAGCCCGTGCGCAAGGCCGTCGAGGGCAGCATCGACGTGTTTCCGCTCTACGACGACGGCGAACTGTACGGCGCCATTCAAACAGGCGACCACGAGTTTTATATAGACGAGCCGGGAAAAGAGCTCTACATCACGAGCATAGCCCGGTTTACGAGCCTCTGGATGCTCCAGGATTCGTCCTGGCAGCTCGTTCACGCCTACAGCTTCGACCACAGAAATCCGCCCGAGCGAAATTAGAACGACTGTATCTCTCTTTTCATGCTCGACGTCCACCAGGCGCTCGCGGACGAGCTGACGCTTCCGAAGTGGCAGATCGACAACGCGCTCAAGCTCTTCGCCGAAGGCGGCACGGTCCCTTTCGTGGCGCGGTACCGCAAGGAGCAGACCGGCGGCATGGACGAGATTCAGCTGCGCAGCCTCCTGGAACGGCATCAGTATCTCACCGAACTGGAGGATCGGAAGCAGGCCATCCTCCAGTCCATCGACGAGCAGGGCAAGCTGACCGCCGAGCTTCGTGCTCGCATCGATGCGACCGTTCAGAAGGCCGAGCTCGAGGATCTGTACCTGCCGTACCGGCCCAAACGGCGGACGCGCGGCACCGCCGCGCGGGAGCGCGGGCTGGAGCCGCTCGCGGCGTGGATCCGAACACAAAACGAGTCCGGCGCCACCGAAGTCGACCTCGAAGCGGAGGCCGCACGGTACGTGGATCCGGAACGAGAGGTAGAGACGCCGCAGGATGCTCTGCAGGGCGCCTCGGACATCCTGGCCGAAGAGGTCGCCGAGACGGCCGCCCACCGGGCCTGGATTCGCGACTACCTGCTCGAGCACGGGGTCTTCACCTCCAACATCAAGCGCAAGCATAAAGCGGGGACGACGCAGTTCGAAACGTACCGCGACTTCCGTGCGAGCGTGAAGCACATCGCGGCCCATCAGATGCTGGCGCTGCGCCGCGGCGAGAGCGAAGGCGTGCTCAGCTTCAAGCTCTCCTTTGACGATGAGCACGTCCTCGAGGTCCTTGCGGCGCGAGAGATCCGCACGGAAGATCCGTTGCTGCGCGATTTCCTCACTGTGATGGTGGCCGACGCCTTCGCCCGTCTCATGAAGAACACCCTTATCGGCGACGTGCTTCAGCGGAAGAAGCAGGAGGCCGACGCCGCCTCGATAGAGACGTTCGCGGCCAACCTGCGGGAGCTCCTTCTGGCCCCTCCCGCCGGAATGCGCCCGACACTGGGTATCGATCCCGGCTACCGGACAGGGTGCAAGCTGGCCGTCCTCGACGAGACGGGCAAGT
>CAZXHQ010000541.1:0-2819 GCA_964640145.1 uncultured Rhodothermales bacterium
GTCTTCGTCTCTCCTACCCGCTTGATTTCGCCCTCCTGAAGCACGCGCAGCAGAGCGGTCTGGATGCGGGGCGTGAGATCGCCCACCTCGTCGAGAAAGATCGTCCCTCCATCGGCCTCTTCAAAGAGTCCCGGTTTATCTGAAACGGCACCCGTGAAGGCACCCTTCTTGTGTCCAAACAACTCGCTTTCGAGCAGATTCTCGGGCAGCGACGCACAAAAGATGGCTACGAAAGATGCATCCCGCCGGTGCCCGTTGTAGTGGATGGCGCGGGCTACGAGCTCCTTGCCCGTTCCGCTCTCCCCTTCGATGAGCACCGTGGCGTCGTTGTCCAGCACGCGCGACATGGTATCGAAGACGTCCTCCATCTGCCGGCTCTGCCCGATAATCTCGTCGAAGCCGTGGACGCGCTGCACTTCCTGTCGGAGCCTCCTGTTCTCCTCGCGCATGGCGGCGTAGAGGCGCGCGTTCTCGATGGCGACGGCCGCCTGGTGGGCGAACGTGGTCAAGAAAGGGAGATTGTCACGGGTGAACCGGCCCCGCTTCGTAAGGCTGTCCAGATAGATGGCGCCGATCTGCCGGTCTTTCATGCGGAGCGGAACGCAAGCGATAGACTGGATCTGCTGCAAGACGATCGACTCCGTCTCGCGATACCGCTCATCCTGCAGCGCTTCATAGACCAGTACGGGATCCCCGCTCTGCAGCACCTCGTGCACCACGCTCGTGGAGATGCGAACGAGGTCGCCGATCTGTTCTTCCGTAAAATTTCGACTGTTCTTGACCTCGAAACCCTCCGGAGCGTCGTCGGAGGTGAGGAGGACGAACCCACGCTCGGCGTCGAGCTCCTCCATGGCAATCTCGAGTACCTTCTCGAGCAGTTCGTCCGGATCGCGAATCGAGTTGATCGTCAGCGCGATCTCGGAGAGCGCCTCGAGCGAGGTATGAGATTCCGACGTGGTTTCCATAGAATGCAGCCGATGAGTCGTTCGTTATTGAGGCACGATGAAGCCGGCCTCCCTGGATCGGCTTCGATTGCCGTACGAATCGACGACGGAGACCGTCCAGAAGTACGTTCCGGAGGCCAGCGGCGTTTCTACTTTGTAACGGGTACTGTCTTGAGATATTCCGTCGATGGTCGCCACGACGGTCTGTACGTTCGCCTGGTCCCGCACGATGTCCAGACGATAGGTGTAGTCGTAAGGCAGCACGGCGTCTTCCCATATGAAGGTCGGCGTCGTCGTGCCGACGTTCTGTTGTCCCTGCGGCTCCAGAGCCACAGGCGTGTACTCTATGATGCGCACGAGCTGGTGCGGGCCGGAGGTATCCTGAAAGCCCGCATCGTCACGCGTCCCGACACGCATCTCGGCGCCTTGCAGCGCGAAGAGGTTGTCCGCAGGCAGCGAATCGGCCGGCAGGGATGCAGCGTACCGGCCCGCGATCGCCGTTTCGGACAGCTCCCGCAGGTAGCCGTGCCCCGGAATCTCGAACCAGACGCGATCGAGATCGCTCAGGCCGTCCGCATCCTCCACGAGCGCCCGCACCTCGAGCAAAAACAGATCGTCGGGCGGATACCAGCGGCTCACGCGCGTAGTCCGAAGCGAAACCTCGCGGATCTCGGGGAGTCCGGCCATTCGTACCTGGACGTCGCCAGTCGATGCGCCCAGCTCCACGTACACCGTCTGCGTATCGGACGCGAAGCCGTCTTTGACGGCCGCGAGACGATACTCGCCTACCGGAACGCCGTCGAACGCAAAGCTGCCGTCGGCGTCCGACGAGGCCATGAACGGACCGGGCGAGAGGCGTACCTCGGCGTTCTCGACGGCGGCGAACGGCGGATAGTAGCGCGTCGTCTTCCCGAAGAGTGGTCCGACCTCCTCGAAGTCGTCGGCATTCGGATCCAGGGGATTGGAGTGCTCGGCCTCGCCCAGGCATGCCGACAGCGCGAACGCGAGTACGATGAAACCAGCAAAGCATGCCGGGATATGTGGGGAGCGGCGATTCATCCGGATGAGCTGACGGCAGCGTGCGGATGATGCAAAGTGCTCGCCGTCGGTTGGTTCCCGAACGAGCGGGGGTCCGGCCGCCTGGGTGCACGAGGCTGCGCAGCACGTAAAGGCGGGCCGGTCCGTTGAATGGTTCGGGCGCTACCCGAGCTCCTCCAGATTGGCCTTGAGCCGCATGAGCTCCTCCTGAGCATCTTCCTCCTTCCGGCGCTCCCGCTCGACGACTTCGGCGGGCGCTTTGGTGACAAACTGCTCATTTTGAAGCTTCCGGTGCACGCCTTCGAGAAAGCTGTTCTTCTGTTCGATCTCCTTGCGCAGGCGATTCCGTTCGACGTCGAGGTCGATCATCCCCGCGAGGGGTACGAAGACCTCGTGCCGACCGGCGACGTGGGCTGCACTGGCCTTCGGGCGTTCCAGCCCGCGTCCGATCGTCAGGTCGGTCGCACGGGCAAGCTTCTCGAAGTAGTCGCGGTGGCTCGAGAGCGTCTCTTCGAGCCCGTCCGCGTCGTAGGGCAGATTCACGATGGCCGCGATGTCCGTATTGAGCGCGACGCCATATTCGCTTTTGATGTTGCGGATACCCGAGACCAGCTCCTGCATCAGGCCGAAAATCTCGCCCGCCTCGTCGTCCATCTCGGAAGGGTTCCGTTCGGGCCAGGAGGAAAGCATGCAGGACTCCTTCTTCTGCCGCGGACGGAGCTTCCACCACAGCTCCTCAGTGATGAACGGCATGAACGGGTGCAGCAGCTGGATCATCTTCTCATAGACTTCGACGGCGAGCGCAATCTTGTCGTCGTCGAGATCCTCGCCGAACGG
>CAZXHQ010000542.1:0-2817 GCA_964640145.1 uncultured Rhodothermales bacterium
GAAGAACATCGTGAACCCGGAGGCCGCCGTGGCCTAAGAGCGTACATCATTTCGGTCGGACGGTAGCATATGAGTGCCGCTGCTTCGCACGCCGCGTCGTGCCGGCGCCTCGCCATAGAGGGACCTTCATAGTACGCTACCGACTGTACCGAATGATGTACGCTAAGCCCCATGACCCATCCTCAAGAGGGGCCGGCGCTTTCCGGAGCGCCGGCCCCTCTGCGTTTCTCGACGCATTTGTGATGCGCGAGGGGGCCGCCGGTGCGCCCCCGTTCCCCGGGCAAAGAATGCGAAGGCGTGGGACCGGCTTGAGGGTCGCAGCACATTACAGGCCCTTAACGCCTGTTACCGGTTATCGACGGGTGTGTAATAGGCGTGCAATTGCATCGCGAGGTGGAGAACCGAAGATCCCACGCGGCTTAATCAACACGGCATCGACGACGAAGGACGCCGGTCTCCCGCTGCAGCGGGGTCGGCCGCGCGACGGATCACGAGATGGCCGCCTCTCACCACATGGGTATCGGTCGGACAAACGGGCATTCGGACGGACCAGCATGCAACCAGGCCCCGCGCTTAGAAGCGCTTTCGTCGCCGCGCTATGGCTCGCCTGCCTGGCATTTGCTCCGAGCCTCGCTCTGGTTCTTGTCGCCTTCAATGGCTTCCTCCTGCTGGGCCTGTTCGGCGGGAGAATCTCCGCGGCCGGCATAGAAGCCTCACCTCCCCAGCGCACCGAGCGTGCCGACGAGCCGTTTATTTCGATCCACGTACCCACCTGCAATGAACCGCCCGGCCTGGTCGTCCAGACCCTCGAAGCGCTCCGTCGCATCGAGTACGCCAGCTACGAGGTCATCGTACTGGACAACAACACGAGCAACGAGGCCTTCTGGAAGCCCGTCGAGCGATACTGTGCCGAGGCCGGCCCACGCTTCCGGTTTTTGCACATTGCGAAGCTGGAGGGGTACAAGGCCGGCGCGCTGAACGTCGCGCGCACCCTCACCGCGTCGGAGGCCGAGTTCATTCTCGTCATCGACGCCGACTATCGGGTAGAACCGTCGCTCCTGCGAGAAGCGCTCGCCTACTTCTCCGACGACGAGGTCGCCCTCGTGCAGTTCCCCCAGGCGTACCTGAACGTGAGCGGCGATAACGAAGGTCTCCGTGGAGACTACGCCCATTTCTTCCAGGTATACATGAACCTGGCGAACCGGCTCAACAGCGTCCTGTCGACAGGCACGGTTAGCGTGCTCCGAAAGGACGCGCTCGACGCCGTCGGAGGCTGGTCCGACCGCACGATCACCGAAGACGCCGAGGTTGGCCTGCGCCTCAAAAAATTCGGCTACCGAACCGCCTACGTCCCGTCCGTGCTCGGCAGGGGCCTGATGCCCTCGGACCTTGCCGCGCTGCGAAGCCAGCGCGAGCGGTGGGCCTACGGAAACGCGCAGACGCTGATGTCGCTGGTCGGCGACGAAGCCAACACGATGTCCCTTCGCCAGTTGGTCGGCGTCGTACTCCAGCTCACCGCCTGGTTCAACCTGCTCCTGCTGCCCATCGTGACGCTGATCGGCACGAGCGCCCTGATGCTCGTCAGCCCGCACCCACTCTACGAGGAGGTCGCGCTGGTCAGCATTGCAAGCATCTGGCTGCACCTTGTTTTCCAGTTCGCCTTTTACCTGCTCGCTCTGCGCGAGGAACCGTTGCGATCCTCCGTTTCGGCGTATCTGGTGCACCTCGGACTGCTCTGGGAAGGAGGGATAAGCTGGGTTCGCTGTCTGCTGGGAAACGATTTGGGCTTCAAGCGAACCAACAAGTTCCTTAAAACGGACGTGGACGGTGACCTCATTCCGAGCCTTTCGATCTTCGTCCTCGTGGCAGCCAGCGGGCTTGTGCTCGGCGTCACGGGCAGCCTCGTCCTCGGCCTGGCGGCGCTCTTCGCCTCCCCCGCCTTTCTCACCGTCCTGTTCGTCCGGCAGCAGGTCCGCACGACGCATCGCATATCTGAGGCCTTCCATACCGCCAATCCTGACTTGGATGCGACAGCGCTGAGCCAGGCCGCCTGATCAACCCGGCACCCATCGAGACGTAGTCCATGAACAACCCGACCGTCAACATCACGATTCCCACCTACAACCGCGCGTTCTGTATCGAAAAAGCGGTCTCTTCCGCGCTCGGGCAGACCTACCACGACTTCACGGTAACGATCGTCGACGACGCCTCGACGGACGATACGTACGGCGTCCTCCGCCCCTACCTCGACCATCCGCGGGTGTGCTACATCCGGCTGGGAGACAATGTGGGCACCGCCCAGGCGAAGAACGTCTCCCTGCTGACCTCGCGCTACGATGCGATCACGTTCCACGACTCCGACGACGTGCCCGCCGAGCACAAACTCCTCCTGCAGACGAGGGCGCTCTGCCTGTCCGGACACAAGGCGGACGACATTCTCGACTGGGCGTCGATGGGCCGCGACCCCGGATGCGAGCTCGACGTCGACGTCGTCGTGGGCGCCCATCGCCTCATCAAGATGGACGGCAGCATCTTCACGATCGATAAGAGAATGTCTCTGGTGGATGACTTCTTCCCAAACCTGCAGTTTCCCTCTCACACGGAAGGGGACTGGATCCTCATCAATTCGGGCCTCTTCAGGCGCCGCGTCTTTGAAGAGCTCGGCGGCTACCTCGATTCGGTGGAAGAGGATCGCGAGCTGCGTAACCGCACCATCGCCTGCGGCTATCTCTACTACTATCTCCACGAGCCACTCTTGACCAAGATCGAGATGGACGGATCGCTGACGATGGACGGCGATACGGGCTACCGGGCTGA
>CAZXHQ010000543.1:0-2812 GCA_964640145.1 uncultured Rhodothermales bacterium
TGCTTCTCGAAGAAGGCGTCGACGTGATCGGAGCGGACGACTTGCGTGCACTGCGGGATTACCTGGCGGCACGGTAGCAAGACCATCCCGACGTCCGGTATCGCGGCGGGACTTCCCGGCGGCACCATAGCGAGACCGTCGGGCGCGTCGACGTCCGAAATGGCCTACCGGGGACGGCACGGGTACGAGACCGTCCGGCGTGTCAAAGTCCGAGATCGCCTTCAACAGCTCGGCGAATGAGCTCCGACAGGTCGTCCGCCTTCAGCGGCACGGGGTTGCCCTGGACGGACGGATCGTTCAGCGCCGCTTCCGCCAGCATCTCCACGTCCGATCGATTCACGCCCAGGGCCGCCAGGTCGTCGGGAATGTCCAGCTCACCGCGCAGCTCGAGCAGCCAGTCGACGAATCCCCCGAACGTCGCCCGGCGCAGGTCGAGGTACCGTGCGGCGGCCACGATCCGCCGCTCTACGGCCGGCCGGTTGAATACGAGGACGTAGGGGGTGAGCACGGCATTGAGAAGGCCGTGGTGCAGGTGGAACAGGGCGCCCGCGGGGTGGCTGACGGCATGTACGCCGCCGAGCCCCTTCTGGAACGCCGTCGCCCCCATCATCGCCGAGGCCAGCATGTGCGCACGGGCTTCGAGGTCGGTGCCGTCGGCGTACGCACGAACGAGGTTTTCCTTCACCAGGCGCATCGCCTCGAGTGCGATGCCGTCGGCCAGCGGATGATAGCCCGGCGCACAATATGCCTCGAGGGCGTGCGCGAGGGCGTCCATGCCCGTTGCGGCCGTGAGATGCGGGGGCAGCCCGACCGTGAGCGCCGGGTCCAGCACGGCCGCCTGCGGCATCATCCGGGGATGAAAGATGATCTTCTTCGTGCTGTAAGCCTCGTTCGTGATGACGGCGGCGCGGCCCACCTCCGATCCCGTGCCGGCCGTCGTCGGTACCGCGACGACCGGAGCGATTCCGTCGGCATTGGCCCGCCTGTAATGGTCTCCCACGTCCTCGAAGTCCCAGATGGGCCGCACCTGTCCTACCATCAGTGCGACGGCCTTCCCCGCGTCGAGGGCGCTGCCTCCCCCGACGGCCAGCACACCGTCGCACCCGCCGCTGCGATACGCGGCGACCCCGGCGGCTACATCCGCGCCCGCCGGCTCTCGCTCGAAGTCCGCGAAGAGCTCCGCAGCCAGCCCTTCGCCGTTCAGGGCGGCCAAAAGCTCGCCTATCATCGGCAGCGAGGCCAGTCCGCGATCGGTAACCAGCAGGGGGCGGTCCATCCCTGCCGCCCTGCAGGTCGACGGGATTTCCGCCGCGCGTCCGACGCCGAAACGGATCGCCGTGGGATAATTCCAGTCCCCTCGGTATGACGAGACGGAGGCGGTTCGAACGTTCATCAGCAGGATTCTCGCATGCAGGTCGTCGAGCTAGCGCCGTGAAAGATCGGTGCGGAAATGAAGCGACTTCGTCTGCGTGAGCTGCCCGTAGCCGAGCGGCGAGAGGGACACGCCGCGGCCCGACGATTTGACGCCGGACCAGGCCAGGGCGGGATCCAGGTAGTCGCACCTGTTCATGTAGACCGTACCAACCTCGAACGCCGAGGCCAGCCGGTGGGCGGCCTCCTCGTCGGTCGTCCACACGGACGCCGTCAGCCCGTACGTACTGTCGTTGACCAGGCGAACGGCCTCGTCGTCCGACGACACGCTCATGATCCCGACCACGGGCCCGAAGGTCTCTTCCGTCATCACGTCCATCTCGTGGGAAACCCGGGTAAGCACCTGCGGCGCCACGTAGGGCGTATGTTCCTCGTCTCGCGGGAACTCCGCAGGATCGACGTGCGGGCGGGCGCCGCCCTCGATCGCCGCCTGGACCTGCCTGCGAATCGACTGCGCATGCGCCGTTCGAACGACCGGGCCCAGGGTCGTTTCGGGATCGGTGGGATCCCCGAGGCGAAGCGCTTTTGCCCGGTCGGACAGGGCCTCGACGAACCGGTCGTAGACGTCGTGGTGGACGTAGATGCGTTCGACGCCGCAGCACGACTGGCCGGCATTGTAGAAGCCGCCGTCTACCAATCCGTCGGCGGCATAGCGCACGTCCGCGTCCGCGCGCACGTACGCGGCATCCTTGCCGCCGAGCTCCAGCGCCACGCCGACGAACCGGTCGGTACGTTCCGCCGCCGCTCTCTGAACGGCGGTCCCCCCCGCCGGCGATCCGGTAAAGCTCACGAAATCGGGCCCGCCCGGCGAGCGGATGAGATTCGCCGTCTGCGCGTGACGCAGGTGAAGGGCACGAAACAGACCTTCCGGCAAACCGGCCTCCTCGAACGCCTCCGCAAATCGTTCGGCGGACAGAAACGTCTGTTCCGAGGGCTTCATCGCGACAGCGTTGCCGGCCATGAGTGCCGGAACGATCGCGTTGACCGCCGTCAGGTACGGATAATTCCACGGAGCGAGCACCAGGACGACGCCGCAGGGTTCGCGCCGAATCAACCGGCGGTAGCCCGTGCGCTGGGCCGGACGAATATCCGCGAGCGCGTCGGCGGCAAGCGCGATCATGTGGCCGGCGCGTTCCGCGACGCCGTCCACCTCGCTCGGCGTGTCTCGCACGGGACGCCCCATCTGCCACGTCAGCTCGCCGGCGATCTCCTCACGCCTCGCCGTAAAAGCCTCCACAAACCGCGTGCAAACGGCGGCGCGCTCATCGATCGGGACGCTCTTCCACGAGCGCTGCGCGCGCCTCGCCGCGGCGAACGCGGCGGAGACCTCCTCCTCGGTCGAAACGGGGCGTTCCGCGTAGACGCGCCCGTCCACCGGGCT
>CAZXHQ010000544.1:0-2806 GCA_964640145.1 uncultured Rhodothermales bacterium
AGCAGCTCCATCTCCGACATCAGGAAGGCCCGCAGGCGGGTTACGATTTCCGAGCGTCGACTGCTGAGCTTGACGGTCTCGCGTTTGAGATCATGCCGCTCCCGCTCCGCCTCACGTTTGATCTCTTCAGCACGCGCCTCCGCCTGGTCGATCATTATCGCCGCCTTTTGCTCGGCATTCTCAAGAGTTTTGCGGGATGATGAGCGCGCCGTCTGGAGGGCTTCCTGGAGCGCCTCTTCCACCTTTTCATAATGGACGAGCTTGCCCTCGAGCTCGCGAATTCGCTCGGTGCGACGTCGATTCTCGTCCTGGAGCTCCTCCCACTGGTTCGCGACCATCTGCAGGAAGGCGGTTACCTCATCCGCGTCGAAGCCGCGTAATCCGCGCGAGAACTCCTGCTTTCGTATGTCGAGTGGTGTCAATCTCATAGTGCATCCTCTCGTCGATCACGCGGTCGCCAAAAACCGCTTGAAGATAATGAAATTTGGTGTCCGGGTGGGACGTACCCGTCATCTCCCAGGTAGACGAGCTCGAGCCGTCACCTGGACCGGCGGCTGCCGTACGTGAGAGGCAGTTTGTATACGGGGCCGCGTCAGTAGTCGCGCTCACCGAAGATGGCGCTGCCGATTCGTACGTGCGTGGCGCCTTCCTCGATGGCTATCTCAAAATCGTTGCTCATGCCCATGGAGAGCCTCTTCATCTCGACGCCGGAGTCAGGTGGAACCTCATATCCGTCGAACAGCCGGCGCATCCGCCTGAATTCCGGGCGTATCTCGTCTGGGTGGTCCGAGTATGTGGCGATGGCCATCAAGCCCTCCACCTTCAGGTACGGGTACTGAGCCATCCGGTTCAAGAACGCATGGGTCTCGTCGGGACGAAGACCGTATTTGCTCTCCTCGCCGGAGATGTTCACCTGCACGAGACACGGTACGACGCGGTTCTCCTTCCGAGCCCGCTTGTTCAGCTCCTTAGCAAGGCGTGGACTGTCCAGCGCCTGAAAGTAATCCGCATACTCGACGACGTCTTTGGCCTTGTTGCGCTGCAGGTGCCCGATCATGTACCAGTCCACGTCGCCACCTCGAACTCGTCCGGGGAGGGCCTCGATCTTCTCGACGAGATCCTGCACGCGATTTTCGCCGAAGTGGCGCAGACCCGCGTCGCGGGCAGCTCGAACGTCCGCGATCGGGAAGGTCTTCGTCACGCCGATCAGCGTCACCTCGTCCGGCGATCGCCCGACTCGGCGGCAGGCCGCTGCGATCCGTTCTCGGACGTCGTTCAGCCGCCGTGCAATGACCTCCGCATCGGTCTGCTGTGCCAATTCAGCCATGGTTTTGTCGCTGCGAATTCGGATCCTCCGGAAGCCGGCCCGGGACGCACGTCGGCACGGACTCAAACGCGCTGCATCCCGACGTTGCCGCTCCTCGCCGCTCTGGCACGTCGCGGCGGTACGCGCGCGTCGGTGTTTCCGGGGACGTAGGCCGGCGTACGTCACAAGACACTAGGTGGGATATGGGATGGAGGGCAAATTGATCCCCATACGCCACCTTCGCCAGGGCATCAGACGTCTGCACGCAGTACGTCCAGCGGAGGGCGTCGGTAGATCCCGCTCCCGCTCACGAGTCCGATGGCGACGGTCAGCAGGGGCACCACCACGAGCATGCCGATGGTGGCGGGCAGGTCTGCCTGAAAGGCCGTTTCGAATACAAAGAAGGCGAAGGCCCAGCCCGAGGCAAACGACAGGATAAGCCCGGTGAGCGCCGCGAAGAATCCCAGAAAAAGATACTCCACCATCATGATGTGGACGACCTGCCGCCGCGACGCTCCGAGCGTTTTCAAGAGCACGCTCTCGCGCGTGCGCTGGACGCGGGAGACCACCACGGCGCCTACCAGGACGATCAGACCCGTCAGGATGCTGAAGGAGGCCATGAAGCGGACCACGAACGAGATCCTCGAAAAGATCGCATCGAAGGTACTCAGGACGAGCGAAAGATCGATGGCTGAAATGGAAGGGAAGGCCTGCACCACCTCCCGCTGCAGTCTGGCCGAACGATCCGCATCCTCTGCTCGGCTCAAAAGCACGTAGAACTGCGGCGCATCCTCCAGGACGCCGGTCGGAAACACCACGAAGAAATTGGTACCGATGCGGCGCCAGTCGACCTCGCGGATGCTGGCCACGCGGCCGGGCACCGGGAGGCCCTGGACGTCGAAGGTAAGCGTGTCGCCGATACCCACATCCAGATCCTCTGCAATTCCCAGCTCGACGGAGATCGGTACGACGTCCTCTCCCGCCTCGGCCCGGCCGACGAACTCTCCTTCAATGATCTGCTCGGACTCGTTGAGGTAGTCGCGATAGGTAGACCGGTACTCGCGTCGATGCGCCCAGGAGAGATCGACCGTCGAATCCTCCCGCATATCGGCGACGGAGCGGCCGTTCACGGCAGAGAGGCGCATTGTAACGATGGGGACGCGAGCCAGTACGGGAAGCTCGTTGTTCTCCACGATCTCGGCCACGCGATCGATCTGATCGGCCTGGATGTCGAACAAAACGACGTTCGGACGATCCGTTCCCCCGGCAAGCTCGATCTGACTCAGGAGCGTCTTCTGGACGCCAAAAAGGGTCGCGATCAGAAACGTTCCGAGACCCAGGGAGAGCATCAACGTGCTCGTTTGATTGTTCGGTCGAAAAAGGTTCGCCAGCCCCTGACGCCACGTGTACGCCCACCCCGACGGGAAGAACCGGCGGGTGGCCCAGATGATGAGCCGTGCCACACCGAGCAGGGCGGCGAATACGGCCGCCAGCCCGGCG
>CAZXHQ010000545.1:0-2800 GCA_964640145.1 uncultured Rhodothermales bacterium
CCGCGAGAGCGAGATTTACCTGAGTCCGAAACCGGTTCGGTAGCGTCGAACCCCCGCACGCAGCGTCGGATCCGGCCCGGCAGCGCAGAAGCCCCCGGCGGCAGCCGCGCCGGAGCGAGTGCTGCATAGCGGAATCCCCGTCGGCAATCGCGCCGGAGCGGGGGCGACATCGCGGAATCTCCGGCAGCAGCCGCGCCGGGAGCGCTGCGGCTGCATGGAATCCGTGGCGCCCTCCGGGACGGTGGGGTCGGGCACAGCGGTATCCCCGGCGCATCGGGCCGGCGCGATGGCGGGAGCGCGGTATCTGCGTCCGAGCCTCGCTCCGCCCTATACTAGCTGCCGCTCGGCCATCGACGTATAGGTGTTGCCGGCAACGATGATGTGGTCGTGCACGGGAATGCCCATCAGCCTGCCCGCCTCGACCAGCTGCCGGGTGATCCGAATGTCCTCTTTGCTCGGCTCGGGATTGCCGGACGGATGATTGTGTACGCAGATCATGGCCGCCGCATTTTCGAGGACGGCCTTCTGAAAGATCGCGCGCGGCTCGACGATGCTCGAGGCCAGTCCTCCTTCGCTCACGCGAAACTCACCGGTTATCACGTTCGCCGTGTTCAATAGGACGATGTCGAACACCTCCCTGCGCAGATCCCGAAGCCGGGGCACGTACACGGCCGCCACGTCGTCCGGCGAGCAGATCTGGATGCGTTCGCTTCCGAATTGCTGCGCTTCTACCCTGCGTCCGATCTCGAAGGCGGCGGTGAGCTGGACCGCCTTCGCCGGACCGATGCCCACCACGCGCATCAGCTCGCGTAGATCGCGGCGCGATACGTCGCGCAGCGACCCGAACGTCCGGAGCAGCGTACGGCCGAGCTGCACGGCGGAGACCGATCCGGACTTCGTTCGCGTCCCCGAGCGAAAGATGAGTCCGACCAGCTCGGCATCCGACAACGCGTCGGCGCCCCGTGCCAGCACCCGCTCACGGGGGCGCTCCGATTCGTCCCACTCGCGAATCGGCACCTGGTATTGAATCTCCGGCTCGGCGGCCGGATCGATGCGGGAAAGAGGATCGAGCGGCATGAGGCAGGTACGAGGGACGACAGCCGGGAAAAAGCGTCTGCAGATCGAGGGTCGTCAACCCCGTGAAAGTGTCTAAAAGCCGAGCAACTTCCGCTACGTGAGCACGTCTTGCGCGGCGGTGAATCGGATGCCGAAAAACAGCGGCGCAGCGTGCCCGTCCAACGCGGACGCACGCCCCCGTCACGAATCAGGACACGACATCGTCCGCAGAAACTTGTACACGGCCGCATAATCAAGGTCTTCCAGGCCCGCCTGCCGGGCCATGGCGAAGAGCTCCTTGGCCGCGTTCGCCACGGGGGCAGACGTCTGCTGCTCGTAGGCCGTTGTGGCCACCAGGTGCAGATCCTTCTGCATAAGCTTCAGCGGAAAATGCACGTCGTAGTCGTCGGCCAGCATCGCGTCCCGCTTGCCCTTCAGGAAGGGGGGCGTCACCGGCGCATTCAAGAGCGTATCGAAGACGGTCTCGCGGTCGATGCCTAACTGCTCACCCAGCACGGCCACCTCGGAAAAAGCCGCAAGTGACGTGGCGATCATGGTGTTCACGAGCATCTTCATGCCGGTACCCAGCCCCACTGCTCCGACGTGGACCGTTCGGCTTCCCATCACCTCGAAGTATGGAGCGCAGGAAGCAAGGTCCCGCTCGTGACCCCCCGCAAAGAATATCAGCTCTCCACGCTCGGCGACTTCACGGCTTCCCGCGACCGGAGCATCGACAAAGCGCACGCCGCGCTCGGTGGCCTCGAGTGCCATCCGCACCGAAAACGACGGATTGACCGTGCTGCAGTCCACCCAGAGCGCATCCGCCGCCATTTCATCCAGAAAACCGTCGCGACCGAACGCGACGGCTTCCACGGCTTTCGGGTCGGACAACATGCTGAAGAGGTGGTCGGACTCTCGGCCCACGGCGGCCGGCGAATCAGCCCAGGCGGCCCCTCTATCGAGGAGCGGCTCCGCCTTCTCGCGCGTCCTGTTGTAGACCATCACGTCGTATCCCCCATCGAGCAGTCTGGCTGCCATCCGACTCCCCATGATGCCGAGACCTATGAAACCAAGCGCCATTGCTTCGATCCTCGTCGTCTTGCCTTCAGTCCTGTGGAAGCTGTCTTCGCGGCAACGTGCTGCCTGACCGCATCCACAAAATGTCGGAGACGAGGACGGAAAGCAACGCGGGCTTAAGGTCGTCACATACTATAGACACGCCCGGCGCGGAAATATGACCCATCGAGAGCCCTGAAAAGAAGGGGTTGCCGCGCGAAGATCCCAGCGGTCATCGCACGCGGGACGTCGCGTCGGCAAAACGCGCGGGTCGGGCCGGAAAAAGGCGCGGGCCAGGCCGGAAAAGGCGCGGGTCGGGCCGGAAGAGATCGCGGCGCGGCAAGATCACACCGAAGAGACGACGGACCGCGGCGCAGACGAATGTCAGCTGTCGAACGAAGAGGTCGCGATCACAGACCGCATCTCCCGACCGGAAAACGAAGAAATTCCTCCTCAGATGACGAACGGATCGCAGGACGAGAACACGACCAGCCGGCCGCAATGGGAGGCGTTGGCGCGGCCGACGCCGGCCCGAAAAGCCCCATCGATCTCGCCGAATCCAGCTGTGGACGACCCACCCGTGGCAACGGCCACCGTCCCGGAAGGCCCCCTCGATCGCGCCGAATCCCCTAACTTAGTACATCATTTCGGAAATACGGTAACGTACTATGAGGGTCGATGCGCGTGC
>CAZXHQ010000546.1:0-2790 GCA_964640145.1 uncultured Rhodothermales bacterium
GAGCTCGAAGCTGACGCGTGCGGCATCTTTCTCCGCTTCGTTGAGGCTCCGTTCCTGCCGGGCGAGCTGTTCGCGCCGCTCCTCGTAGGGCACGGCCTGAAGTTCGCTTCGACGATGGGCGGCGTCGACCTGAGCCCGGTCCAACGCGCGGTCTATCTCCTCGAGCTGCTCGCGCGTTTGTTCCAGCTGCTCCCGGCGTCCGAGACGTCCGGCCGCCGGAGAGGTACCCGTTTGCCGGCTGCCTCCGTGGAGGAAGCCTCGGGCGTCGACCCATTCGCCGGTGCGCGCATAAAAACGCGCACCGTGGGAGGCTCGTCCCGCCAGCGCATCCGCGCGGTCGAGCGTCTCTACGACGAACGCATCGCGCAGGAGCAGGTCCGCGAGCTTATCGTATTTGGAAGAGGCGGTGCGTACGATCCGGCGGATGGGCGTCGCGCCGACGGACGGTTCGCCGATCGCGGCCGCTTCCGAAAGCCGGTCCAACACGATGAACGTAACGCGCCCGCGCTCGTCCGCCCTCAGCATTCCGACCGCACGCCGGGCCTCATCGGCAGAGTCGACTACGACGCAGGAAGCATACGACCCGAGCGCCGCGTCGAGCGCGATACGGTCTTCTTCGTCACAGGCCAGCACGTCGGCCACGGTCGTCAGGTCGCCGGCCGACCACTCCGAGTCGGCGAGGAACTGCACGGCACCTGAAAAATCTTCGTACGACGTGAGCATGCTCTCGAGGAGCTGTGCCTCGGCTGCCAGCGCGTCCCGCTTGCGCTCGAGCGTCCGCACGCGCCCCCGTGCTTCGTCGAGCTGTTCCTGTTTAGAAGCCTGCTGCTGTGCCGCTCGCTCGAGAGCGGCTCGCGCGTCGGCGACGGTCGCCTGGGCGCGGTCACGCCCCTCGTCGGCGTCGGCGACGTGGTGGCGCAGGGCCTCCAGCGATTCGTCGAGGTTTTCAATCCGCGACTGCGTGCGCTCGACGTCTTCCTCGATGAGATCGCGTCGATTTAGGAGTCGGTCGAGCTGTCGCCGCTGGTCGGCGCGGCTATTCTCGACGAGGCGCTCCTTCTGCCGGAGCTGCTGAAGCGCCTGCTGCTTCCCTTCTGCGGCGGTTCGGCATGCATCCCGTTCGCGGCGTACCTGTTCGAGGCGTTTGACGGCCCGCGACAGCGCCGGTTCTGCTTCGTCGAGCGATGCTTCGAGCTCTTCGATCTCCCGCTCGAGATCCATGCGTCGGTCGTCGGCCGCCTTCTGTTCCTGGCGCGTGCGATGGAGCTCGCTCCGGGCGGACTCGAGGCGCTCTTCTGTGAGGCGCCGCTCGGTTTCGAGGTCACGGACCTGTTCGAGGTGGGCGTTCAGATCGGCGCGGCGGACCTCAAGCTGTTCGTCGCACCGCCCGAGATCCTGCCGAAGCCGGTCGAGCGATGCTTCCGCCTGCGCCTCTTCTTCGGCCAGGGCCTCCGACTCGTTCTTGAGGGAATCGATCTCTTCGTCCAGCTTCAGCTTCCGCCTGGCCAGGCGGCTGTATTCCACGCGGGCAAGCGCCAGCTCCAGCTCGTGAAGGCGGTCGGCTGCCTCCTTATACCGCTCCGCCTTCTTGGCCTGGCGCCGAAGACTGCCGACCTGCTTGCCGATCTCGTCGGTCAAATCGCGGATGCGCGTCAGGTCCGCCTGAGTATGGTCGAGCTTACCGAGCGTCTGGCGGCGGCGAAGCTTGTACTTCGTGATGCCGGCCGCCTCCTCGAAGAGGCGCCTTCGGTCATCTGC
This sequence comes from uncultured Rhodothermales bacterium, assembly GCA_964640145.1. GTDB lineage: Bacteria > Bacteroidota > Rhodothermia > Rhodothermales > VXPQ01 > CAZXHQ01. The sequence goes on from CAZXHQ010000546.1 coordinate 1,759, forward strand.
ATTGTCGGAGAGGATCTCGTCGACCATCTTCAGCTCGATGACCGAGTAGGCGCCGGCGCCCATGCCGGTGTCCATGAAGAGATCGGTGATGTCCTTCAAACGGCACTGGACGCCGTTCATGAGATATTCGGAGTCTCCGGAGCGGTACAGGCGGCGGCCGAGCTCCACGTCCGTATACTCGGTGGGGAGGACGCCGCGGTTGTTCTCGACGGTAAGAAGGACTTCCGAGAGGCCGAGCGGACGTCGCTTGGAGGTGCCGTTGAAGATGACGCTCTCCATCTTGTCCGACCGCAGAACGCGGGCGCGCTGCTCGCCGATCACCCACCGGACGGCGTCGACGATGTTCGATTTGCCGCATCCGTTCGGGCCCACGATGGCCGTGATGCCGGGATCGAAATGCAGTACGGTGCGATCCGCGAAACTCTTAAATCCTTGTAGCTCCAGTTTGCTGAGATACATCGCCTGGGGGGTGAAGAGCTTCGTTGGAAAGGTTCCTTTGGACGGAGGTCCTGCCTTGGGACGGTCGACGACCTCGCCCTGGGGGGTCCAAACAGTTCTAGCGACAATTAACGTCATGGAAAGCCGTTTTGCAAATGCGGTTGTCCACATGCCCGTTCGTTCCAGCCTCTCGGCTAGACGCCGCAAAAACAGGGGCATAAAGAAACGGCCTCTCCATAGAGTTCCGTTATTGGACTGAGATGCGTGGAATTTTTGGCACGGAAATCAGGCCTTGCCGCGCAGGACGATAGGGGACTCGACGTTTGGGGCCCGGTCTCGGCCGGGTGGATGAGGACCCATGAGACGCTTCTCCCAACATGCTTCTCCCGGATCTGATCACGGCCGGGTGGATGAGGGCCCGTCTCGAATAGATTGTCGGCCCAGATCGACGAAGCTGTGTACACCGAGCGGATCCCACGTGAGCACGTCCGGAAGGGCACAAACGGCTGCCCGCCGTAACATGCCAGAATGGTGTACGTAGTGCCTGAAACGATCGGCGCATCCGCGGTGGTTTGCGGCCGGTCCGTGTACCGG
>CAZXHQ010000547.1:0-2787 GCA_964640145.1 uncultured Rhodothermales bacterium
ATCGCCGGCCAGACGCGGTGGATGATCACCGTTATCGTGCTTCTGGGCAGCGTTCTCACCGTTCTGAACGTCTTCCTCGGATGAGGCCGCGCTCCGTACGCACGGCGCACCTGACGTAGCCCGCTCATCCATTCGCCATGTCGCGCTGGGCGCGCGAACCCGGATCAGCGTCGCCTGGAGAACGACACCTCCCCGCACACGAACGTCTCGATCCCCATGCCCTTGAACGCGCCGACTTTGGCGGCGAGCGCGCGATCGGCGTCTCTCGCTGACGGCGCGTAGGCGACCTGGATGTGGTTGGATTTGTGGCGGGCCATGAACTGGTCACGCGTGACCCCGTGGAGAACGGCGTGCATGATGGGCCACTGCGGCGTGGTGGATTGCCAGCGGCGCTCGGTTTCGTCGCGGGGCAGCTCGACGACCGTGGCGCGACCCACGTCGGCCTTCAGGGCGTCGTCTTCGATGTAGATGCGGCTCCAGACGATCTCGCCCGGCTTACTGATGCCTTTGACGGTGCCCCCGCCCAGCCGAAAATACATCGGCGGCTGGCGCTCGCTGACCGTCCCGGCATAGCCGTCGACGAAATGCTTCGGCGGCGCGGAGCCGGAGATTTCGAAGACCCACACGTACTGATCCTCGTAAGGGTCGCCCCACCGCACATCGTGCAGGGTCGTCTCCGGGTCGTAGCCGAGGACATTCCAGGCGCGGTGCGTCACGAGCGCATCGATCCCCGCGCACTCGTCCACTTCGTTGAAATGCGGAAGGGCGCGTCCGGCGTAGAGCTCGCGCTCGCGGTCGCGAGCGTACACCGGCGGCCGATCCGTGTTGTTGAGCAAGCCCTCGGCAAGGTCGGAAGCGGGCAGCAGATCCTTCAATCCCTGCTGGTACTGGATGCCTATCGTATCGCAGCCGAAGTCGTCGGCGATCCGAAGGGCGGCAACGTACATCTTGAGCTGCAGGTGGATCTGCTGATCCGTCAACTCCGCCTCCGGGTCTTCGCCGGTGTCGAACTTCATCCCCCGCTCGTCGAGCCACGCCCGGCACCGATCAGCCTCCTTATCGGTGACCTGCATGGCCTCGTAGTAGAGCGCGCTTTGTGAAAGGCGCTCCTTGAAGAGTCCCGTAGCGTTGAGCAGGTGATCGGGTACGATGGCGTTGAACATCCCCATGCAGCCCTCGTCGAAGACGCCCATGATGGCCTTCTCTCGCTTGAGGTCGTGGGCGATCCGGCCGCCGGCGGTGAGCGCCTCCGAGGGCCAGTCGAGATCGACGGCGGGCGTGACGTGGCTCGTATCGTGCGTGATGGACCCGTCGGCCAACCACGTCCGGAGCTGCTCGACGAAGCCGGGATCGGAGAAATCCTCCGTCCACAACGTGGAGTATGCCACGCCGGCCTTCGTGAGGCTACCGTTCAGGTTGAGCATGCCCACCAGCCCGGGCCACTGGCCGCTCCAGTTCGCGATGGTAAGAATCGGACCGTTGTGCGTGGTGAGGCCGGGCAGCACGTGGTGCGAATACTGCCAGGCCGCGCACGCCACGATCAGCGGACCGCCCGCGTCGATCCCGGTGAAGACCTCCATCCCCTGCCGCTGGCTGTCGAGGAAGCCGTGTCCCTTCTCCGCGTCGAAGGCGGGGCGTCGGTCCACCGCATAGCCCTCGGCCTCGACGGCCCGGACGATTGCTCCTTCAAGCTCTTCCTGCGCCGCCCAGCACATCCTGTTGGCCGGCAGGCGAAGATCCCCGCTCGCGGTGAGATAGATCGTGCCGTCACTCATGGCTCTGCTGCTTCGTGATCGTTGTCAGCTCGTCACGCAGTGGCGCAAGATGTTCATCGAACCATCGTTCGTAGAAGGCGCGCAGCTCGTCGAGCCTTCGCTCGGCCGCGACAGGATACGGAAAGGGGCCCGTCGGCAGCCCGCGCACCTCGAGCGCCACGCGAACGGCCCACGGGCCGGGGAGGGCGCGCACCGTCTCGACCAGCTCGTTGACCAGCTGCTGCGCCACTCGCCCACCCGCCGTATTACCGCTTCGCTGCCGGTGCACCGTGACGGCGATGACCTCGGGGCAGCAGCAGGCGACGCCTGAGATGGCGCCGTCCCATCCCGACTCCAGCGCATCGAAGATGAGGTGGTCGCCGCCGCAGATCAGCGACCACGACCTCCCCGGCCGTGCGTCGGCGAGCGTCCGGATGGCGCTCTCGTCCAGACTGCTGTCCTTGATGCCGACGAGATTCGGGATGTCACGCAGCAGGCGAATCGAGGTCGCCGTATCGAGGGGATTCGTATACCGGGCGAGATTGTAGAGGAGGCAGGGATGATCGAGATGGGCGGTCACGTAGCGAACGTACGCCTCGAGATCCGCCTGGTCGTACTTGAAAAAATAGGGCATGGGGATGAGGAGCGCCTGCGCTCCGCAGTCGACCGCGTGCTCGCCGAGCTCGATGACGGCCCGCGCGGTCGGTGCGCCCACCGCGACGACGAAGGGCGCCCGGCGCCCCACATGCGCCGCCGCCTCTGCTACGTAGAGCTTACGCTGGTCGAGCTCGAAATACGGATATTCGGACGTGCCCCCTCCGAAGCAGAATCCACGCGTACCGCCCTCGAGGATGAAGTCGACGAGCTCACAAAGGCGCTGCACGTCGACGCGCCCCTCTCGGCCGACGGGCGTGACCGGGGCGGTGTAAAGGCCGTGAATACGTGTGGGCTCGCTCATAACGACAATCGCAACGTGTGGGTCTGGAGTTCTACGATAGGCCATCGAGTGCGCGCTGTCAATGCGCACGGAGCG
>CAZXHQ010000548.1:0-1486 GCA_964640145.1 uncultured Rhodothermales bacterium
CGTTGATGCTCTGGATCTCCTGTTCGATCTCCTTCGTGATGAGCGTCTCGACGTCGTCCGGACTCGCGCCCGGGTAGAGCGTCGTCACGACGATGTTCGGAATCTCGATGGAGGGCTGCGCCTCCTTCGGGATGGTCGTGTAACTGTAGAGACCGCCGGCAATCAGCAGCACCGTCAGGACGACGATGCTGGTGCGGTACTGTATGGCGAGATTCGTAATTTTCATGGTCTGAGGTTAAAGGTTGAAGGTGGAACGTTGAAGGTGGGTCACGCAAGGAGAACCGCCACCTTTCAAGCGCCAACCCTCAACGGCTTACTGAAGCAGTGTCTTCTTCGAGGCGAAGGTCCTCGGGAGCCGAATACCGATCCATCACCTGCACCCCGTCCCCTCCGGTCAGGTTGGACTGGCCCAGGACGACCACTTCGTCGCCGGCCTGGAGGTTCGTCAAGACCACGTTTCCGCCGTAGCTGGGGCCGAGCGTGACGGGCGTCTTTACGGCCACGTTGCGCTCGCCCTCCCGTTCGACGAGGAAGACGCTGTCGCCGTCCTCGTCGCGGACGACGGCCGAGCGGGGAATCACGAGCGCGTCGTCGATCCGCCGGCGGGTGACGAGCACCTGGGCGACCATCTCCGGCTTGAGGGTGCCGCTCGGATTCGGGACGACCACCTCGATCGGGAACGTGCGGCTCTGCGGATCGATGGCGCGCCCGACGAAGCTCACCTCCCCCTGCACGTCCACTCCGGCGGAGGCCCGGAAGTTGACGCTGACGGGCGTGCCGGCTACGATGTCCGCCGAATAGCGCTCCGGTACCCCCGCCACCACCTTGACGCGGCTCGTGTTGATGACGCGGGCGACCGGCATACCGGGCGTTACCTGCTCGCCCAGGTCGGCGAAGTGCTCTTCCACGGTGCCGGTGAACGGGCTCGTCACGGTCGCCTGCCGGAGCTGCTCCCGCGCCTGTGATAGGGCGGACTGCGCCTGGGCGAGGTTCGCTCGCGCCTGGTTGAACTGCGCGCGCACGTTCTCCCACTCGATGGCGCTGATGACCGAGTCGCGGAAGAGCGGCTCATTTCGGTTCAGGTTGTCCTCGGCGAGATCGAACTGGGCCTGGGCCGACTCGACGCGCGCCTCCGCCTGCTCGACCGCCGAGCGGGTCAGGGCGGGATCGAGCTGGGCGACGGCGCCGCCCGCGGAGACCCTGGATCCCAGCGGAATGAGCGCCTGCACGGTGCCGGCCGTCTGGGCCGACAGCGTGGCGTCCTCCAGCGCTTCCACCGAGCCTGTAATCTGGACGACGTCCTCGAACGTCGTCGGCGCGAGCACCAGCGTCTCGACACGCACGCTGCGCCCCTCCTCGGCTGTGGAGGCCCCCTGGGCGTCGTTCGAGTCGCCGCCGCAGCCGCTCACAGCCAGGGCGAGCAGGCCTGCCAGGAGCGCCGCCGGCAGGATCGGCAGCGGAAGCAGGATCCGCGAACGGTTCGCCC
>CAZXHQ010000548.1:1586-2782 GCA_964640145.1 uncultured Rhodothermales bacterium
GCAGTCGGCGTGGTGGGTGGTTCATGGCGTATTTGTCGATGGGATTAGGGATCGTTGTCTTGACGCTCTAAAATGGCCGGCAGAGAATGTTCGCAGATCAAGGCGCGCGGAGGGCAACGCCGACACGAGCTCGCATCGAGCCTGCCCGGAGCGACCCGGCCGACGAGCGACGAGCGCAGCGAGTAAATGCGGACATTCTCAACGGCCATAGTTGCTCGTAAGGTTGAGGGCTTCTCCACCGCGCAGCGGCATGCCGATGGCCGTTTCGAAGGCGCTGCGCGCGACGAGGAAGTCGTGCACGGCCTGCAGGTAGTTGAGGCGGCTCTGGTCGAGCTGCTCGGAGGCATTGCGCTCCACGAGGGGAGACGCCACGCCCTCGGCGAGGCGCGCCTGGGCGTATTCGTAGTTCAGCTCGGCCCGGTCTACGTTCTGTTCCTGCGCGAGGATGCGGCGCCGGGCCGCCTCCAGATCGCGGATCGCATTCTGCACCTCCAGTCGCACGCTCTGGTAGGTTCGGTCGAATTCGAGCTCGGCCTGGTCGACGGCGATCGTTCGCTGCTGGCGCCGGGCGGACGTCTGGTACCCGTTGAAGAGGTTCCACGTCAGCTGCAGGCCCGCGTTGATGGACGGGTTCCAGTAGCTGTTCGAGAAGAAGGGGGTCGTCTGTTGGCGGAACGAAAAGGGGTCGCCCTCGACGCTCGAAAACCTCGTGCGGTCATCCGGCACGCGCCCGAGATAGCTGAAGTTCGCGAAGGCGCTGAGCTGCGGGAGGTACTGGGCCTGCGTCATCGAGAGGTCGATGCGCCGCAGGTCGACGGCCAGGCGCGCGGCCTCGAGATCCGGACGGTGCTCGAACGCTACGTCCACCGCCTCCCTCACCGAGACGTTCACAAACAGCCCCCGGTCCTCGGCCTCCAGGCTGCCGCGGAGGCGCAGCGGCTGGTCCGTCGGGATACCGAGCTGCATCTTCAGGTTGTCGAGCGACTGTGCGGCCTGGTTCTCCGCCGTCACGAACTGCGTCTCGAGGTTGGTCAGCTCTACCTCGGCGGTGAGCCGCTCGAACTTGGGCGCGACGCCCTGGGCGACGCGCTTCGTGGTTTCTCCGAGCGTCTCGGCCGTCCGCTCGACGCTCTGCCGGACGACGGCCTGCTGCTGCTGCGCGAGAAGGGCCTGATAGAAGGCCTGGCGCACGTCGT
>CAZXHQ010000549.1:0-2777 GCA_964640145.1 uncultured Rhodothermales bacterium
ACGGCATCAATCCCAACCATCGGTCGGGCTACGAGCGGCCTCGCCTGAACGCTGCTCTGCAGGCTTTTCGGTCTGCGTAAGGTTGTGGGCCGTGTTGAGCAGCGAGATGTGCGAGAACGCCTGCGGGAAGTTGCCGACCTGACGTCCCGCCGCAGGATCGAATTCCTCCGCAAGAAGGCCGACGTCGTTTCGCAGATCCAGAAGGCGCTGGAAAAGACGGCGCGCGTCCTGGATCCGGCCCATAAGAACGTAGGCGTCGGCCAGCCAGAAGGTGCAGGCGAGAAACGCACCCTCTCCCGGCGGCAACCCGTCGGCGGCCTCCGCCGTGTCGTAGCGCAGCACGAGCCCGTCGACGAGCAGGCGGCGCTCTACGGCGGCGACCGTTCCATGGATCCGCGCATCGGATACCGGCAGGAAGCCCACAGTCGGCAGCAGGAGCAGGCTCGCGTCGAGCTGGGTCGAGCCGTAGGACTGCACGAAACTGCCCAGCTCGGAGTTGAATCCGTTCGTGCATACGTCCTTGTGGATCCGGTCCCGTTCCGTCCGCCAGCGTTCGACGGGGCCCTCGAGCCCAAACTCTTCCACGGTCTTGATACCCCGGTCGAAGGCGACCCAGGCCATCACCTTGGAATAGGTGAAGTGCCGCCGTCCGCCGCGCACCTCCCAGATCCCCTCGTCTGGTTCGTGCCAGAGGGACACCAGGTGATTGAGCAGCGCACGCTGAAGGGCCCAGGCACTGTCGGTCGGGTCCAGACCGCCGCGGCGGCCCTGATGCAGCGCGTCAATGACCTCGCCGTATACGTCGATCTGGAGCTGATCGTGGGCCGCATTGCCGATGCGGACCGGCTTTGATCGCTCGTAGCCGGAAAGCCACTCGACCTCCCACTCCGTCGCTCGGCGCTCTCCGGCGATCCCGTAGAGGATCTGCATCTGTTCTGGCGACCCTGCTGCCGCACGGACGAGCCAGTCGCGCCACGCTTTCGCCTCGCCGTAGAATCCGGCATTCATCAAGGCAAGCAGGGTAAGGGTCGCATCGCGGAGCCAGCAGAAGCGGTAGTCCCAGTTCCGCACTCCGCCCAGGTGCTCCGGAAGCGATGTCGTCGGAGCGGCGACGATGCCGCCCGTTGGCGCGTGCGTGAGGGCCTTAAGCGTCACAAGGGATCGCCGAACGGCTTCCGACCATTCGCCATAATTTCGTCCTCGCCGCATCCATTCCGTCCAGAACGTCTCGGTTTCCTCCAACGCGGCTTCCGGGTCGACTGACTCCGGAGGCGGCCGCTGTGACGGACCGTAGGTGAGAACAAAAGGGACGCGTTCGCCGGCAGAGACCGTGAACTCGCCGACCGTCTTGAGGTCCTCGCCGCGGACCGGGGCGGGCGTGGTGAACACCACCATATCCGGACCTGAGATTGCCTGGCGGTGGCGCTCATCCAACCGACTCATCCACGGCACGGTGCGGCCATAGCCGAATCGGATGACGAGCTCGCTGCGCATAGCGACGCGGCCCCGCTCGCCGACCACGATGCGGATGAGATCCGAGTTTGTCCCCCGAAGCGGCATGAAATCGATCAGGAGGACCGAGCCCTCATCCGTTTCGAAGCGGGTCTCCAGGATCAGGGTGTCATCGCGGTAGCGGCGGGAACTCGAGCGTGTCCCTGCCATGGGGGCGATCTGCCATCGGCCATTTTCCGGGGTGCCGAGCAGCGCAGCGAAGCATGCGTCCGAATCGAATCGCGGCCAGCAGAGCCAATCGATCGACCCATTCTTCGCGACGAGCGCAGCCGTCTCGCAGTCGCCGATCAGAGCGTAGTCCTCGATGCGAGAAGCCATGCGACCTATACCGAAAAATCCAGGATCACCTTTACGTCGTCCGGCCGGCGATTGAAGGCATCCGACCACCGCTCCACCGGAATGCGCCGTGAAATGAGGCGAGAGAGCCAGTCCGTATCTGCGGCTGCCAGGACGTGCGCCGCCAGCTCATAGTGGCGCCGATTGGCGTTGACAGAGCCGAATACCACGTCGTTTTCCAGTACCATCGTCCGGTTGAGGGCGTCGACGTCGACGTCCACCCGATGCTGGCCGGTCGAAATGCCGGCGAGGCACACGATGCCCGCCGGGGCGCTCCGGCTTATGGCGTCGAGAATGACCGGTGCGGCTCCCGTGCACTCCATAATGATGTCGGGGGCCAGATCGCTCGGCAGCTCGCCGATATGATAGGTACCCCCGAGATCCCTGACGAGCTGCGGCTTCGGCCCTTCCGTCACACGGTCCAGCACGTGGAGCTCCAGCCCGCGCTGCGCACCGATGAGGGCGGCCAGCAGACCGACCGGTCCGGCGCCGGTTACGAGCACAGTGCGCGGGTTCCACGCACGCGACCGGTTTCCGATATTTTCGGCGTGGTCCCACGCTTTTGCGACCACGCTGGCAGGCTCCAGCAGCACGCCGAGCGTGCCGAGCGATGGCGCAATCCGAACGGTAAACTCCGGCTCGATCCGGAAATAATCGGAGCCGAAGCCGTCGATCTCCTTGATGCCGCGCTCCGTGTAGCGGCCGTTGGAGCACATGTCCCACTCCCCGACGGCGCAGTAGGGGCAGGGAACGGGATCGGGGCGGCGGACGATGCCCACGACTAGGTCTCCGGGGGTCAGCCCGGAGTCCGACGGCGCGTTTGCCACCTCACCAATTGATTCGTGGCCCACGATCAGCCGGTCCTCTCCGCGCGGCGCCCATCCGTAATCGCCGCGCAGGATCTCCGCATCCGTTCCGCAGATGCCAAC
>CAZXHQ010000550.1:0-2776 GCA_964640145.1 uncultured Rhodothermales bacterium
TATCGAGCCGGCCTCCCCTCACCCCTTCCCGTAGGCCCGAATGGTCGAGCCGCCGAGCGCATTGCCCGGGCCGGTGATGATCGTCCGCGCGATCTCGACGAGATCGGCGGCGGCGACGCCCTCGCCGGCCTCATCGTAGCGGATCGTCGACGGCGCGATGGCATGGGCGGTCAGGCCGTCGTGCTCCGCGTCGACCGCTTCGACGAGTCGGATGACGCCCGCCTTCGCGGCGGAGTAGGCCGCCTGTTCGGCGGCGCCGCGGTCGGCGCCCTGGGCGGAAGCGAACGCGACGAGCCGTCCCGATCCGTCCATGACCCGCACCGCCTCCCGGAAGCATAGAAACGTCGTCGTCAGATTCACGCTCACGACGGTCTCCCAGTGCTCGAGCGTCGTGTCTCTAAATGGGCGTCCTTCCCACATTCCCGCTGCATGTACGAGCGCATCGATCCTCCCGAACTGATCCCGGATCTGCTTGAAGCAGACCCTCACGAGTTCTTCAACCGTCAAGTCCACCGGGTAGGCCCACCCCTCCCCCTCATCCGGAAACGGCAGCTTTCGGGCATCCCCTTCGCTGCGCACGACCGCTGCGATGGCGGCGCCGTCTTCGGCGAATCGCTGCACGATGAGACGCCCCAACCGCCCGGCCGCCCCGGTCACGACGATGACTTTTTGCTGTAGTGTGGGCATGCTGTGTACGAATACTTGCTGAATCCAATTATGACGGGAACACCTCCGGCCGATACGATCGCAGATCCCCGACAGCTGCGCGTCGCGCCGGTCATGAAGCGTCCGGCCTGTGTACGACGCTTCGGGCCGGACGGTGGTGTAGTATAAACGCCCTGACCACCAGAACAAAAAAGCGATCGCTCGGTAGAGTAGCGCGGCCTCTCGCGACGGCGGCGCCCCCGAATCTAACCCCTTCATTTTTCAAGGTATAACCGGATGCGTGAAGGTGCGCCGTAGCCCCTTGATGCGATCGGGGAAACTATTTAGCTTTGGCCCGTACATGGTATTCGTTACGGGATCGATACGCCGTCCGCAGGTCGTGGTGCAGCAGCGTCGACCCCCGTTCGTCCCGCAGAGACTACCTGTTCTACTACCAGAGGAGAGATCGCATATCGGCACTTCTTGCTACAGGCTATCTCGCAACATGATGGACGCGCCCGGTCGCACACCGTAACCCGGAATGCGTACTCGACGAGCCATCGATTATCAGTAGTTCGACGAACAGGTCTTCGTGCATCCAGATTCCGTACGTATAACGGGATGGGAACGTCTCCGCGCCGCCGATACGCAGGTCGCGGATGCGGATCCGTCGTGCCCCGACCCCGGATCCGCCGGCTTCCGCTCGCGACCCCTGCGCAAGCTGGCCGGACTGGTAGGGGCCGCCGCCGCGGCCGTGCTCATCCTGCTGAGTAGCGCCGCCTCCGGCCGCGATGCGGATCGGCACCCCGGTCTCTCGGACTGGTACCTGGCGGCCGAGTCGGACGGTAGGCAGCGCGCGCTTTCCGCCATCGACACGACGGATTCCACGCTGGCCGACACGAGCGACTCGACGCTGGCCGATACGACGGACTCGACGCTCGTCGACACCACGGAATTTCCGCGAGCGGAGTTCTACCTTCCCCGGCGTCGCCGCGACACGTGGACGGCCTCCCCCATCCAGCGACGTCGCAGGCCCCTCCATCCCGGCCTGGGGAGCTACTGGCAGCACGAGGTCACGCTCGATTCCACGAGCCGGGAGTTCACCATTCGAGAGTACGTCGGCGACATCCCCGTTCGCGATCCCCTGACGATGGATTACGACACGTACCGCCGGCAGCGCCTGCAGGAGGACCTCGATCAGGGGTGGCGAAGCGTCGCCAGCCAGCGCGCACAGCAGCGCCAACGACAGCGGAGCGGGGGGCTCGGCTTCAACATCGTCGTCCCCGGCGGCCAGCAAAGTGCCTTCACCACGATTTTCGGGCAGCCGCAGGTCGACCTGCGCGTCAACGGCCAGGCCGACATCAAAGCCGGGTTCGACTACCGGAAAAGCGACCAGCAGGTGGCGGTCACGGGCAGGCCCTCACAGATCGACCCCGACTTCAAGCAGGATCTTCGCCTCGGCATCACCGGCACGATCGGCGACAAGCTCCGCGTCGACGTCAACTGGGACACGAACAACCAGTTCGACTTCCAGAACCAGCTTCGCCTGCAGTACGAGGGGTACGAAGACGAGATCATTCAAAGCATCGAGGCCGGAAACGTCAACCTCTCCACGCCCTCCCGGCTGATTCGAGGCGGACAGAGCCTCTTCGGCATAAAGAGCCAGCTTCAGCTCGGCGGTCTGCAGCTCACGACGGTGGCAAGCCAGCAGGAAGGCGAATCGAGCAACCTCTCCATCGAGGGAGGGTCGCAAACGACCGAGTTCGAGCTCAACCCGACGGACTACGACGACAACAAGCACTTCTTTCTCTCGTACTATTTCCGAAACCGCTGGGAAGACGCCCTCTCCAGACCGCCGCAGATCTTCGTCGCCAACGGCTTCGAATCCATCACCGACATCGAGGTCTGGAAGCTCGAGCCCACCAGCCCGGAAGAGGAGAACGTTCGACAGGTCGTCGCGATGGTCGATCTGGGCGAGCCTCAAGAGCTCGTCGAGATGGCGGATGCGTACACCGACGAGATTCTTCCGGGCACCGGCGAGTACCGGTATCCGGACGAGGTCGTCAACGCGCAGCTGCGCCAGGGCGGTGCCAAGCCGCAGGACTATCTCACCACGAGCGGGCTCAGCGAC
>CAZXHQ010000551.1:0-2775 GCA_964640145.1 uncultured Rhodothermales bacterium
ACACGCTCTACGTCGACACGCTCCAGATGGCCGCCATCGACACGTTCCGCATGCGATACAACCTGCTGTCCCTTCTGCGCAAGGAGGTCCACCTGAGGGAGCTGACCTTCTCCCGGCCCATTTTGCGGGCGCGGCAGCGGCCGGACTCCACCTGGGACCTGATGACGCCGTTCACCCGCGACACAGTCGCGGCCGGGGAGGCCGCCTTCTCATTCCGCATCGACGAGCTCCGCATCTCCGACGGCGAGCTCTTCGCGACGTACGATCCGCCGGATGCGGACTCCGTCCTGCAGGTGGAGAACTTCAACGTCCGGGCGCGCGGCGTCCACATCGCCGACCTGATGAACGCCCACGTGGATACGCTGTACGCCAGATATTCCCCGCCCGGCCATGCATACTGGACCGACCTCCGCGCCGGCGGCAGCCTGGTCGAAAACGAGATGGACCTGACCGGGCTCGAGCTGGAGTCGCCCCTCAGCTTCTTGACGGCATCCGGGCGTCTGCGACTTCCGTCGGACGAAGAGGAGGAGATCCGCGACGTCGATTTCGAGCTGCGGGCCGACCCCGTCGCCCTCGAGGACCTGCAGCCGTTCTTCCCTTCACTGCGATCCGGCCGAAACGCCACCCTCCACGTCGCCGTCGGGGGGTCCAGCCGGCTGGTGGACGTCGACGCCTCCGGGCACCTGTCCGACGGCGGATCGCTCTCCCTGTCCGGCAGCGTCTCGCCCGCACGTTCGGGGCCGCTGACGTACCGCGCGACGGGCCGCATTCGGAGCCTCGATCCATCGTTCTTCACCGGCGAGGGAGCCGCGTCCACCCTCCTGAGCGCCGATTTCGACGTCAACCTGTCCGGCACGGAACCCGGCGACCTGGACGGCATGGTCAGCGCACAGCTGTCGCGATCGAGGCTGGGCGGATACGATCTCGCCTCGGGCCGCGTTCGGGCCGACTTTACCGCCGGGGAGGCGGACGTGGAGCTGAGCTCGACGTGGAACGGCAGCTCCTTCACCGCCGAGGGCACCATGCGACCGTTCGACGACGTGCCGTCGTACCGGCTGACCGGCCGGACGAACGGCTTCAACCTCGCCAGCCTGGGCCTCGGCGAGCACGAGAGCGACCTCCATGCCACCTTCCGCGCGGAAGGCTATGGGTTCGATCCCGAGGTCGCCGAGACCGACGCGCGGCTTCAGATCGACCGGTCGTCGATCAACGACTACGTCCTCACCAGCGGCACTCTTCAATTCCAGCTGGCCGGCGGCCGGTTGGCGTACGGCCTGCGCTTTCTCTTTCCGGACGGACTGCTGATCGCCAACGGCGACGCCGTATTCGAGGACCCTCTGACGTTCTCCGTAGACCGCGGCCGCTTCGAGAACGTCGACCTGGCGGCCCTCCTCGGCGAGCCGGAAGAGAGTTCCCTCACCGGCCGGTTCACGCTCGAGGGGACCGGCTCCGATCCGCGGGCCATGCGTCTGACCGCCGGGCTCGACGTGGAGCCGTCGACGTACGCCCACGTCAGGCTGCTGGAAGGGCGGATCCGGACGAGCATGAACGACGGCGTCCTGGACCTTACGGCCAGCGCCAACACGGCGCAGGCGGGAGGGTTCGATCTCGCGGCCGTGGCGAGGCCCTTCGACGAGTCCCCCACGCTGCGCATCACGCGGGGGGACTTCGCCAACCTGAACGTGGGCGCCTTTTCCGAGGAAGGGGGAGCGTCCACCGACCTCAACGGCACGGCACGCTTGACGGTGCTGGGGTTCGACGCGGGAACCATGCGCCTCGACGGCGCCGTCTCGCTGACCGAGTCGCGCATCAACGAACAGGCCGTCGACGCCGCCGCGGTGAACCTCCGTCTCAGCCGAGGTACGCTGGCCTTCGACGGTAGCGTCGACGTGCCGGAAGGCAGCGCCGACGTCACCGGGACGGCTCAGCCCTTCCTCGACGTGCCGACCTACGAAGTCTCGCAGGGCAGCTTTCGGAACCTCAATCTCGCCGCGTTCACGGGCAACCCGGCGCTCGAGAGCAGCCTCGACGGGACGCTCTCCATCCGCGGGCGGGGCCTCGATCCGGAGTCGATCTTCCTTCAGGGCCGCTTCGAGCTGGCCGACTCGCGCCTCAACGAGCAGCCGATCGATGCGGCGTCGGTCGAGGGCGTGCTGGAGGACGGCACCTTCGACGTCGACCTGACCCTGAGCGTGCCCGAGGGCAACACCCGCCTTTCCGGCACTGTGCGGCCCTTCCTGGAGACGCCCACCTATGCGATCGAGGAGGGCACCTTCGCGGGGATCGACGTGGGGGCGCTCACGGGGAATCCGGAATGGCGGACGAACCTGACCGGATCCGTCAGCCTGACGGGCCGGGGCTTCGATCCACCGACCCTGCAGGCCCAGGGGAGCGTCGAGTTCTCCGAATCGCAGATCAACGAGGTCACGCTCCGCCGGGGCAGCATCGCCGGCTCCGTCGAATCCGGGCTCGCCGACCTCCGGACGGACCTGGCCTTCGCCGACGGGTCGGCACGCGTTCACGCTCGGGGCCGTCTTTTCGACGACCTTCCCACCTACGCCGTGGAGGGCACGCTCGAGGACGTCGAGGTAGGCAGCCTGCTCGCCGGCGACACGCTCGCCGCGCGTGTGAGCGGCCAGTTCGACCTGCAGGGAGAGGGCAACGACCCGCGTACGATGCACCTGATCGGGCAGATCACCTCCAGCGATGCGCACTATGAAGGAGCCGACCTGGATACCCTTTCTACGCGGTTCAACCTCCGCGACGGCATCGTTC
>CAZXHQ010000552.1:0-2774 GCA_964640145.1 uncultured Rhodothermales bacterium
AGCTCGCGAATGTCGTCGGAGGCCAGCTGCCGGCCGTTGCCGTCGAGCTGATGATCGCGCGCCATTGAAATTTTCTGCGCCTCCTGGAAGCGGGGCTCCATGATTTCCCAGGCCTTGCCGTGCAGGTCCTTCAGTTTCACGTATTCCGGATTGCCGGCGACGATCGAGTCGTCGATCAGATGGCCGTACCGATTTACCTCGCGATAGATCGGAAGGTAGTATTCGACGCCGGCGAGGAGCATCGGAGCGGACTCCTCGCTTAAGACCTGCCGCACGCCGTCATCTATGTCGTGGAAGAAGCGCACGAGCTCGTCATGCGGCCGGTGCGGCTCATCGTCCGACGAAACGCCGTGTCCATGGTAGACGGCATCCTGCCGCCCGCCCGCTATGTTGGCAGTATGGTGCTGAAGCGACCGTTGATATTCCTCCTTCGACAGTGCATCTAACAGGCTCTCGGGGATCTCTTTCGACTCGATCTCGCTGAGACTGTAGTGCGTCCCCTGGAAGAGGCGAACCTTATTCTTGCTGAGCGCCAGCACGTAGAATCGGTTGTTCGCCGCCAACAGGGGAAAGAGCGGCTTCAGGTGAAATCGTTTACCCGTAAGGACGAGCTCCTCGAAATCGACCGGCAGCCGGTAGAAGCGCGATTGCTCGGGCGTAAGGAAGGCCGCAAAACCATCGCTCTGATCGAGCCAGAACGAGTTGCGCTCCATCAGCGACTGGACCGGCTTCAGCACCGACTCGATCTCGGACTCGCGATAATCCTGATCGGAGAGCTCTTGACGGGCCTTCTTAATGAGATTCTTTAGGCGAATTGGGTTCTGTGACAGCTCGGACTCCACGTGAAACGTGGGCATGTAAATAGAGACGCAGGGCTCGCCGTTCAACGCAGCCAGCTCCGTCAATTGCTCCTTGCTGAAGAGATCCATATGCGATCACTGTTTAGATTAGGTGCGACGGATACTTCATAATTAATATGCAAGATCAAGTATTTGGTTTGGTAGACCGGTGTGACGTTGGTGTGATCCCAGGGGATGCGCCTTTTGCCGCGGATTGAGAACACGCTGCAGGGCCCTTCGGGTTCGGATCTCTGCGACGAACCTGTCGGCCGGCCGTTTACGATGACGCGATGCGCTGGATATCGTACATTTTCATCGAGCGGCGACCAACCAATTTAAAGGAAACGAACGCTGCATGGAAGATATCGGGCAATGGCTTCATTTACCGGATCACTTCACGACCCATGTCTGGCGGCTGGCCGTCGCTCTCGTATGCGGCCTGCTGCTCGGCATCGAACGCGAGCGAAAAGACAAACCGGCCGGCCTCCGGACCATTCTCCTGATCTGTCTGGGATCGGCCCTGCTGATGATCGTCAGTAATCTGCTGGCCTTCGCCTACGTGTGGCCGGAAACCACCCGTGTCGATCCGTCGCGTATCGCCGCAGCCGTCGTGGCGGGCATCGGCTTTCTAGGGGCCGGCACCATCATTCAGGGACGCGGCTCCGTACAGGGCTTGACGACGGCGGCGGTCATCTGGGTGGCGGCGGCGATCGGGTTGTGTGCCGGGTTGGGCTACCTGGAGATGGCCGTTCTTTTCACGGCGGTCGTGTTGATCTCACTGGTGGCCATGGACCCGCTCCGACATCGACTTGCACGCCTCGGGCATCGCCACGAGATAGACATCCTTGCACCCAACGACTCCCTCGTATTGGATCGCATCCGCTACGTGCTTCGGGATCACGACGTGGACGAGCGGGACATCGACATTCGCACCATCGCCGATCACGAGCTGCACGTCGGCTTCGTGTATCACGGCTACGGCGCGGCCGCTCTGCGCCTGCTCGAAGCCCTTGCCCGCATCGAGGGCGTTCACGGTGGACCGGTTTCGGCCAAGTAGCGCCCTTCTCCCGAGGCGCTCCACTCAGGAATCCGCCGCGGGCAGACACCTCCGCTTCGAGACTCGAGCTGTCACGGATCCATGGATGCCATCCCTATCCTGACCGGACCGACTGCCGTCGGCAAGACGGACTTGAGCCTCTCCCTTGTCGCGGAGCTTCAGGCCGAGATCGTCTCAGCGGACAGCAGACAGGTCTATCGTGAGTTGAATATCGGCACGGCCAAGCCCGGCGCGGCCACCCTGGGCCGCGTCCGGCATCATTTCATCAACGAGCGCTCCCTCGGCGAACCGTTTTCAGCAGGGACGTTTCAGTACGAAGCATATGAACGCATCGCCGAGATTCTCCGTCGCCGGCGCACACCGCTCGTCGTGGGCGGCTCCACGCTCTATCTGAAGGCCCTCAAGCATGGCCTAGCCGACATTCCTCCCGTACCGGCCCGCGTTCGAGAAGAATTGCGCCGGCGACTCACCGACGAAGGTCCCGAGAAGCTCTACGACGAACTCCGCAAGGTCGATCCGCGCGCCGCCGAGACGATGGATCCGACAAAGACGCAGCGCCTCATCCGCGCGCTCGAGGTCTATGCCGCAACCGGTAAGCCGCTCACGAGCTATCACGACGCGCAGGAGCGCCCGCCCTATCGGTTTCGCACGGTCGTCCTTCACCGCGAGCGGACCGTGCTCTATCGACGAATCCACCGGAGAGTGGACCGCATGCTGCAGCTCGGACTGCTCGAGGAGGTGCGCAGCCTTCTCGAGGCCGGATACGACCTATCCCTCAATCCCCTGCGGACGATCGGCTACCAGGAACCGATCTCGTTTTTGCGCGGCGAGATCTCGCGCGCCGAGATGATCCGCCTCATCAAGCGCAATACCCGCCG
>CAZXHQ010000553.1:0-2773 GCA_964640145.1 uncultured Rhodothermales bacterium
CTCTCGAGCGACCAGACGGACGTGATCAATACGCTCGAAGACGCCGTCAATGTCGTCAACGACGTGAACCACCCCGCCGTCTCGGCCATGTTCGATTTCCACAACACGGCGGACGAGACGCAGCCGCTCGACGAGCTCGTTCGTACCTACGCCGATCACATCGAGCACGTCCAGATTCAGGAGATGGACGGCACGTACCTGGGCACGGGCGACGCCGTCGATGCGTTTATCCCCGCCCTGCGGGCCTTCCGGGAGATCGGCTACGACGGGTGGATCTCGCTCGAGGTCTTCGACTTCGAACCGGGCCCGGAGACCATCGCCGGCGAATCGATGGAGACGCTCCGCCGGATGGAGGCGGCGCTCGCGTCGTAGCGTCGACGCTCCGCGCGCTTTAAACGGAAAGCGGTCCGGCGCCTGGCCGGACCGCTTTCATTCAGCTTCATATGTCGCCCGCCCGAACCCGCTGCTCTGAGCGCGCGATCTGCCTCCCGGCGGCATACTAGGTAAGATCCGGCACGATGTACGGCGCCCGGTACTCGTCGCGGCGCAGCATGGCGTTGGCGTCGTCGTCGTCGACGAAGCGCTCTTTGCGGCCGTCGAACGTCACCTCCCGGCCGAGCCGGTATGAGACGTTGCCCAGGTGGGCCAGGCAGCTCGACCGATGCCCTTCCTCGATGTCGCAGGTAAGGTCGCTCTGCTTGCCCGACCGCACGGCATGGATGAAGTTGCCGTAGTGGCCGCTCGCCCCGGTGCCGACCAGCTCGAGGGCGTCGGACTCTTCGGCTTCGACGCCCTCGGAGTTCGGCCCCGGCTCGTCGTTGTAGCCGAAGAACGTCTTCCAGTTACCGCCCGCGTCGATCTCCAGGCGGCCGTCGCTGCCGTAGAAAATGTTGCCGATCTTGATCTCGCCGTCGGCATTCGTCGGCAGGCCGCGCGTGCCGAATTCGAAGATCGTGCCGTCGGCATACTCGTAGATGGTCGTCTGCGTATTCGGCGTATCCTGCTGGGAGTCGTGGACGTAGTAGCCGCCCGAGGACTTGATGCGTACGGGATAGTCGTCACGATTCAAGCCCCAGCGTCCCACGTCGAGCTGATGCGGTCCCTGATTGCCCGTGTCGCCGTTGCCGTATTCCCACTGCCAGTGCCAGTTGTAGTGGAAGCGGTTGCGGTTGAAGGGCCGCATCTGGGCCGGACCGATCCAGAGGTCGTAGTGTACGTTGTCCAGATACTCCGCCGTATAGGGCGGCATATAGTTGTCGCTGTTGACCGTGAAGGCAAACTGCTCGGCCGGCTCCATCGGACCGTCGGGATACCGGCCGATATCTTCGCGGGGCTTGTAGCAGAGGCCGCGTCCCATGTAGATCTCGCCGATGCCGCCCTCGCGCAGGAAATTGATGGCGGCGTTCGTGTTGCGGCGAGAACGGTTCTGGAAACCGACCTGGACGAGCACGTCGTTGGCCCTGGCCGCATGCACCATCTGCCGGCCTTCCCAGATGTTGTGACAGGAGGGCTTCTCGACGTACACGTGCTTACCCGCCTGAGCGGCCCAGATCGTACCCAGCGCGTGCCAGTGATTCGGTGTCGCAAACGTCACCGCGTCGATATCCGGATCGTCGAAGACGCGCCGCATGTCGTGCTCGGTACCGGGCGTATACCCGAACTTCTCCTCGATCTCGCTCAAGCGTTTCGGGAAGAGATTCTCGTCGACGTCGACGATGGTCTTAATGTGGACGTCCTCGATCTCGCCGAACCCGTTGATGTGGCCGCCGCCCTGGCCACGGATTCCGATGATGGCGACGTTGAGGCGCTGGTTGGCGCCGAAGGCGGATTGCGGCACGTAGCTGAACGCGCTTGCGGCTGCGAGGCCCGCACCGCTCGTCTTCAGAAAATCCCGCCTTGTCAGATTCTTCTTCTTCTTCTTCATAACGTCAGTCCCCCATTTGGTATATCATTCGATGTGGTCAATTCTAATCTGCTGCGCTGATCTGCTGTGCGCATTCCGCCGCCGGTCGGCCTATCTGCTCACCTGTTGCGATTCCCCGACGAGACGATCGAATAGTTCGCGCTGCGCCTTCAGGGCTTGCACACGGTCGGCCGGCTCCGTTCTTGCTTCCAGAAGGATCCAGCCGTCATAGTCGACGTCCTGGAAAAGACTCATCAGTCTTGCATAAGGATAATCGCCGGCGTCCAGTTCCCTGACGTGGACCGTCCGGCCGAAGTAATCCTTCACCAAATCAAAGTTATGGACCAGTCCCTCGCCGTCGAGATCTTCGTCATTCGAGTTCCAGCACACTCTCACGTTCGGATGGTTCGCCGCCTCCATAATCCGCCGCATGACCGGAAGCTGCTGGGTGCCGCTGCCGTGCACTTCGACGCGGATTTCCTGCCCGTAGCCTTCACCATACCGTCCCAGCTCGCCGAGGGCGCGCCCGATCTGCTCGACCGTCACTTCGACGGGAACGTCATCGGGCAACGCGTTCGGCTTAACTTTTACGCCCGTACCCCCGACCTCGCTGGAGAGCCGCACCCATTCCTTGGCGGCTTCGAGCTCCATCCGGACGCGCGCCGGATCCGGGTAGTGAAATGCCCAATTCGTTCCGAGGCCGACGAGCTCGACGGGACTGTTCTCGAAGCGAAGCCGGACTTCGGCTCGCTGCCGGTCGTTCAGCTCGGGGCTGACGCCGTGCGCGTGGTCGACGCGCAGCTCGACGCCGTAGACGCCTGCGCGCCGGCAGTTGCGGATGAGCTCAGGAAGCTCCCAATCACGCCCCCA
>CAZXHQ010000554.1:0-2761 GCA_964640145.1 uncultured Rhodothermales bacterium
CGAGCATGTATCAAGAATGAAACCAACGTTCACGCGCTCTTGTTGTAACAAATCCCGACATGGAGCCTACTAAGTGCTGAAATAAGACGGCAAGAAGTACGACATAAAGTTATATCGAGAGGGGCAATATGGCCGATACAAAGCCGGTAATGGTAACCGATAGCAGTTTCAAGGGTGAGGTCGTCGAGGCCGGCGTCCCTGTGCTCGTGGATTTTTGGGCCGCCTGGTGCGGGCCGTGCCGCATGATCGCTCCAATGATCGAGGAGCTCGCCGACGAATTCGAAGGGCGTGCGAAGATCACGAAAGTAGATGTGGACAACAATCCACAGACGGCGATGCAGTTCGGCATCCGATCGATCCCGACCCTGCTGTTCTTTAAGGACGGCGAGGTGGTCGATCAGCTCATCGGCGCGTCATCCAAGAAGACGCTGTCCGAGAAGCTGGAGGCGCTCGTTTCCCAGCCGGCGTAGATCGATCGCCGGAGCTCCGGTGAAGCATCCGGATGGTTTTCAGCCCGAAGAAGTGTGGTAGCCGACTTGCAGCCGCCTTCTTCGGGCGACTTTTTTGAGCACGCCGAACGTACACGCCCGTGGAGGCGGGTCTCGCATCCGTCGTCGCACCGCACGGTCGAGCCGCTGCCAACCAGACGTTCCGGGCGGGCCGTGTCGAGCACGCTCCATATTATGAACGACCGTATCGAGCATTCATGGCAGAGAACGTAAAGCCGGATTTGTCGGTCTTTGACGGCGTCGACTTTTCCCAGGCTGAAAATCGAAACGTGGTCGTCGTCGGGACGGGACCAGCCGGACTCACGGCTGCGCTGTATTCGGCGCGGGCGAATCTCGATCCCGTCGTTTTCCAGGGTCCGGAGCCGGGCGGGCAGTTAATGACGACGACGGACGTTGAGAATTATCCAGGTTTTCCGGACGGCATTCTGGGTCCGGAGATGATGCAATTGTTCGAGTCGCAGGCAGCCCGCTTCGGAGCCGACCTGCGATACGGAACCGTCACGGCGGCCGACCTTTCCAGCCGCCCGTACCGCCTACTCGTCGATGACGAAAAACCCATCTGGGCGCAGACCGTGATCATCTCCACGGGCGCCTCCGCGAAGTACCTGGGGCTGGAGAACGAGAAACGACTCCTCGGACGCGGTGTTTCGGCCTGTGCGACGTGCGACGGGGCGTTCTTTCGGGACGTCGACGTGGCCGTCGTCGGAGGTGGCGACACGGCGATGGAGGAAGCCCTCTTCCTGACTCGCTTTGCCTCGAAGGTGTACGTAATCCACCGGAGGGATGAACTGCGCGCCTCGAAGATCATGCAGGAACGAGCATTCGAGAACGACAAGGTCGCGTTCATATGGAACACGATCGTCACGAACGTCCTGGGTGACAGTCAGGTTGAGGCTCTGACGCTCAAAAACACTGAGACGGGTGCCGAGTCCGAGCTAACGGTCGAAGGCTTCTTCGTAGCCATCGGTCACAAGCCGAACACGGCGGTCTTCAAGGGGTGGCTCGAAATGGACGATCAGGGATACATCCGAACGAAGCCGGACTCCACCCACACGAACGTCCCGGGGGTATTCGCTTGCGGCGACGCACAGGACCACGTATATCGCCAGGCCGTCACCGCCGCTGGAACCGGCTGCATGGCGGCTATCGATGCGGAGCGCTGGCTTGCGGAGCATCGCGTCATCGACGCACCAAGGACCGAGACGGAGTATCATGCAGCGGTTGCCGTTGATAGTGAAGACGAGGAAGGGCTGGTCGAGAAAAGCGCCGAATAACAGCACGTCCGGCAGGAGGCGCGCGGCGGTCGTGCTCATTTTATTGATTTTCGTCGTCGGCTGTGACGGCCAGGAGGCGCCTTCCGCGGAGGTTAATTCGGAGCAGGCATCTAGCGCGAGTGTGTCGGAAGCTGAGTCGGCCGACAGCCTCCGGCGGCAGAGCGGCGACCAGTCGGTGGCCGACAGGCTAAGAGATGCATCCCTCGCCGCCGAAGTGCAGCTTGCCCTCATGGATTCGCGGGAGCTTCGTGCCTTTCGGTTGGATCCGGTGGCGGTCGACGGCCGGGTCGTGCTCCAGGGTGACGTGGAAACGCTCGCACAGCGTGAACGGGCTGCGGCGATTGCAGCCGGGGTCGACGGTGTCGAGGAGGTCATCAACGAAATTGCCTCTGCCGAGCAGCCGGATTTGGCCGCGTCGGGCGACGAGACGTCCGGCAATTCCCTCGGTGATGAAGATTCGCCGCTCTCCGGGGCCTCTTCGGACGAGCAGGCCGAAGCCGATGCGACCGACGAGGATGCGGCGTCCTCCGAACAGGAGGCCCAGGGCACGTATCACACGGTGAGGTCCGGCGAGAACCTGTGGGTCATTGCCCGAAGCTACGGCGTCAGCATCGCTCAGATCAGGCGTCTGAACGATCTCAGCTCCGACGCCCTTCAGCCGGGACAGCGCCTTCGCGTGCGGTAAGGAAGCGTCGACCAGGCTCCCTTCCGCTGGTCAAGGATTCCGCCGCGGAGATGCGCCTTCGACGGAGCGAGAATCTCGCCGACGAGGGCGCCGCCAGCCGAAGGAACATTCCGCGGCATTCAGGGGCGCAGGAATGCGCGGCGAATCGAGCCGAGAGCAGGCCGCGGCCCCTGGTACCGGCTCGCCGCACCCACCGTGCATCGAATGTCCGAAAGAGCAGCTCATCTCGGAAAGAGGCGCTTACGCCGAGACGGCAGGTCATCTCCGAAAGAGATTGCGCAGCACGAACCAGA
>CAZXHQ010000555.1:0-2759 GCA_964640145.1 uncultured Rhodothermales bacterium
ATGGAGTACAGCAACGGCATCATCGGCGACATGTGCGTCCACATGCTCGACATGGTGCGCTGGATGCTGGATCTCGGCTGGCCGAAGCGCATCTCCTCCTCCGGCGGCATCCTGATGCACCCCGACAGCATCGCCACCACGCCCGACACGCAGACGGCCACCTTCGAGTTCGACGAATTTCCCGTTCTCTGGCAGCATCGCGCCTGGGGCACGCCCGCCGATCCCGACTATCCGTGGGGCGCTACGCTCTACGGCGAGAACGGCACGCTTAAGCTGAGCGTGCAGCAGTACGACTTCATACCGGTAGGCGACGGCGAGCCGGAGCACGGCGACGTCGTCTACGAGCTCGACGAGTATCCGGAGGACCGGACGGAAGAAGACCTGGAGCGCCACGTGGCACCCGCCATCCGCGCCCACATGGTCGACTGGCTGCAGGCGATCGAGGCTCGGTCCCGCCCCGTCGCCGACATCGAGGAGGGCCATATCTCGGCGGCAAGCTGCATACTGGCCAACGTCGCGCTCGCGCTGAACCGCACCCTCGAGTGGAACCCGGAGGCCGGGCGCGTCGTGGGCGACGAAGAGGCGAATGCCCTCCTCGAACGACCCTACCGCGAGCCCTGGGTGCACCCGACGCCCGACAACGTCTGACGAGGGCGCGTTTGTATCTTCGGTGCTCCGCTCCCATGTTTCGAGAGGACGTGTACCATTCATCACCACGTCGCTGCGCGACGACCACCATGCACCTGGCGCCGACAATCCGCCTCTTTTCGGCGGCAGCCGTAGTGGTGCTCCTGCTCACGCCCGGCATCGCGGCGGCACAGCAGACCCCGCGTGCGCTTGCGCCCGGCGTCGCCGTCGAGCGGTTCGGCGACGCGCCCCCGCGGGCCGTACGCCTCCGGCACGATCCCATATCGCAGCAGTTTCATGCCGTCACCATCGACGGCGATCTGTACACCATCCCGACCGAACCCGGCGCAGCGGCCGCCCGCACGGCATCGTCGGCGGACCATGGGATCAGCCGGCTTCAGGGACTGGCGCTGCTGGACAGTACGATCTTTCTCGGGGGCAACGTTGCCGAGAACGACGGCAAAGGCACCAGGGGCCGCGTCGTGCGCGGCCGTCTCCATGCCGACGGAAGCCGCTCGTGGTCGACCGTCTTCGAAACCGAAGCATTCGGCAGCGTCATGATCGCCTTCGACCACGGATTCAACAGCCTGGCGGTCGGGCCGGAACGACGCTACCTCTACGTCACCAGCGGCTCGCGCACCGATCACGGCGAGGTGCAGGACAACGGCGGGGCCTACCCGGACGCCCGGGATGAGCCGCTCACCGCGGCCATCCTCCGCGTCCCGATCGACGCACGCGATCTGTATCTTCCGAACGACCTAGATGCGCTTGCGGCGAACGGCTACCTGTTCGCGCGAGGAATTCGCAACGCCTACGATATGGCCTTCTCCCCGGCGGGCCGCCTCTTTGCCGTCTCGAACTCCGGCGACTATGACCACCCGGAAGACATGTTCTGGGTACGGGAGGGCCGCCATTACGGATTCCCCTGGGTCATGGGAGGCGTCGACAACCCGCAGCAGTACGCGGATTTCGAGCCCGACCCGCAGGAGGATCCATTCATCAATCCTTACAGCCTTGCGTACACCCGGGGCTACTTCCATAACGACCCGGGCTTTCCGAAACGACCGGCCGACCTGGAGATCACGCCGCCCGTCGCGAACATCGGTCCCGATGCGAACTTCTACCGGGATCCGGGGACCGGGCGCGTCATGAAGGGCGACGACACCGGGGTGGCCGTAGGCACGTTTACCGCCCACCGCTCGCCCCTCGGCCTCCTCTTCGACGCCGACAGCACACTGGCGCCGCCGTACCGCGGCGACGGTTTCGTGCTCGGCTGGACCGACGGGACGCAGTCCGTCCTCATGGGCCGCCTTTCGAAGCTCGGCGCCGACCTCATGCACCTGAGGCTATTCTATAACCCTTCATCGGACAACTACATCGTCGAGACGAGGCGGATCGCCGACGGCTTCAGCGGTCCCGTCGACGCAGAGCTCGTCGGCACGGACCTGTACGTGCTCGAACACGGCGGCCGCGAAGCCAGCATCTGGAAGCTCTCACTGCCCACGGCGACCTCAGCTCGAGCTCATTAACCTGTATGTCCACTTACGGTACGTCAGCCATGACTGCAGCCCCAAAGAACCGCCGCTCCTTCTTCAAAAAAGCGGGCGCCTTCCTCGCATCCTTCGGCGTCGGCTCCGCCGCCGTCGCCTCCGCCACGCGCACGTCCGGCAACGTCGTCACCGACGACGACGTCCCCCTCTTCTCGGGCCACCAGGTCCACAACGGTCTCGTCTACATCGCCGGAAAAGGCGCCCACTTCGAAGGCGACATCAAGGCCCATACGGACCACGTGCTCAACGAGGTGCAGAAAGAGCTCGAAGAAGCAGGCTCGTCGATGGAGAAGGTGCTCAAGGTGAACGTCTACCTGCACGACCTCCAGGACTACGACGGCATGAATGAAGTCTACCGCGGACGCTTCGGGGACAACCCCCCGGTGCGCACGACCGTCGCGACGTACGGCGGCGTTCCGGGGGACTCGCTGGTGGAAATCGACTGCATCGCTGCCCTCTAGGAGAGCAGTTGAAGGTTGAAGGTTGAACGTTGAAGGTTCTTTCGAACTGGCCATTTCGATCATCAGAAACCTTCAACCTTCAACCTTCAACCTTCAACCTTCAACCTTCAACCTTCAACCT
>CAZXHQ010000556.1:0-2740 GCA_964640145.1 uncultured Rhodothermales bacterium
CATGCCGCCGGGAGGTCTTCGATCCACAGAACGTGCGACGCATAGTCGCTCTTCAATGCCCTGGTTACAAAGCGCCGATCCGCTGTAACGAAGGGGCAATCCAGCTCAACGGCCAGGGTGAGGTACAAGCAGTCATGCAGACCGGCACCTCCCTTTTCCAGGGGCCTTCACCTATCCGTCCTCATCCAGCCCCACCAGCTCGATATGCAGCTCCTGGAGCTGCTTTTCGTCGACGACGTCGGGCGAGTTGACCATCAGCTCCTGCGCGTTCTGCGTCTTCGGGAAGGCGATCACGTCGCGGATGTTCGACGTGCCGGCCAGGGCCATGATGATGCGGTCGAGGCCGAAGGCGATGCCGCCGTGCGGCGGTGCGCCGTACCGAAAGGCATCCAGCAGAAAACCGAACCGCCGCTGTGCCTCGTCGGCGGTGATGCCGAGCGCCTCGAACATGCGATTCTGCACGTCGCGGGAGTGAATCCGGATGGAGCCGCCGCCGAGCTCGACGCCGTTGAGCACCAGGTCGTACGCCCGTGCACGGACGTTCCCCGGATCCTCCTCCATACCCTCGACGTCGTCGGGATGAGGCGAGGTGAAGGGATGATGCATCGCGAAGAACCGCTGCGCCTCGTGGTCCCACTCCAGGAGAGGAAATTCGGTGACCCACACAAATCTCCATTGATCGTCGTCCTCCGTGACGAGCGCCATCTCGTTCGCCATGTGGAGGCGAAGGCGTCCCATCTGCTCGTAGACGCGGGGGTCCGAGCCCGCCAGCACGAGCACGAGGTCGCCGTCGGTCGCACCGACCGCTTCGATGCAGGCCTCGACGTTCTCGGTCGGCAGGACGTGCTCCTTCACGGACGAATACATCTCGGAACCGTTGGAGGGCAGCTTGAAATAGATGAGGCCGCTCGCACCGATCTTTCGGCGGACGATGTCTTTGTCGAGCCGGTCCATCTGGCCGCGGCCCCAGTCGCCCTGGCCCTTCGCGACGATCGCCACCACGCGGCCGCCTTTCGCCAGGATACCGTCGAAGACCCGGAAGCCGGAGTCTTTGAAGGCATGACTCACGTCCTGTATTTCCATGCCGAAGCGCAGGTCCGGCTTGTCGGATCCGTACCTCTCGACGGCGTCGCGGTAGGTGAGGCGCGGAAAGGGCGTCGGGATGTCGATGCCCTTTACGTCCTTCCAGATGGCCTGCATGAGGCCCTCGAAGGTCGCGTAGATCTGCTCCTCGGTCGGGAACGTCATCTCGACGTCGATCTGGGTGAACTCGGGCTGCCGATCCGCTCGCAGGTCTTCATCACGGAAGCATTTGACGATCTGAAAATAGCGGTCCAGCCCCGAGACCATCAGGATCTGCTTGTACGTCTGGGGCGATTGCGGCAGCGCGTAGAATTTGCCCGGGTGGACGCGGCTCGGCACGAGGTAGTCCCGCGCGCCTTCCGGCGTGGATTTCATGAGCACGGGCGTTTCGACCTCCACGAAATCGTGGGCGTCGAAGTACCGCCGGGTCGCCTGATACGTCTTCGAGCGGAGGACCATCACGTCCTGCAGCTCGGGGCGCCGAAGGTCGAGGTACCGGTAGCGAAGACGCAGGTCCTCGTTGGCAATCTGGCGTTTCTCCTCGTGGGCGGAGACGGGAAACGGGATCGGCTCGGAAATATTGAGCACGACCAGTTCGTGTATGCGAACTTCCACGCGGCCCGTCGGCAGTTTCGGGTTAATGGTCTCCTCGGAGCGCTCCCGCACGGTGCCCCGCACGGAGATCACGTATTCGCTGCGCAGGCTGTCGGCAAGCTCGTAGGCCTCTTTCTCATCCTGGGGGGAGAAGACGATCTGCGTGAGCCCGTACCGGTCGCGCAGGTCGATGAAGATGACGCCGCCCAGATCGCGCCGCGTATCCACCCACCCTTTGAGCACCACCTCTTCACCGACGTGCTCCCCGCGGAGCTCGCCGCACGTGTGGGTGCGCTGCGGATGCGTATCTGTGCCGATGATCGATTTGGAGCGCTGCTGCGTCGTCATGTCGTCTGTTCGTTGATGGAGGAGGCGGCGCGGATACGCTGGAAGCCACCGGTTGAACCGCAGCCTAATAAGGTAGAACACGACAACGGCTCCCGCTATGTGCTGTTCGTCCGGACTAGACGAATAATAGTTGGATTTTAGGATAGCGCTTCCGGCCCCTGTACGCATGTTATGCCGAAAATGCAGATCATAGGCCGTGCCGCCTCGACGGATGCAAAGACGTACCGACCCCGTCCACCCCTCATGATCGGTCTTCTTACGAACCCCTACATCCTGGCCATCATGGTGTACCTGCTGGCGCTCGTCGGCGTGGGCTATTATAAGAGCCGGGTGCTCGAGACGGGGGAGGATTTCATGGTGGCCGGCCGCGCGCTCCCCTGGTGGGTGCTCGTCGGCACGCTCCTGGCCACCTGGATGGGCAGCGGCTCGCTCTTCGGCGGGGCGGGACTGGGCTATCGCAACGGGCTGGCCGGACTCTGGTCCAGCGCCGGCGCCTGGGTCGGCATCGTCATCGTCTATTTCATCGCGCGCCGCATCCGCAATTTCGGCAAGGTGACCGTGCCGGACATCTTCGAGGTGCGCTACGGCCGCGTCTCGGGCGTGCTGGCGACTATCACCACCATCATCGCCTACCTCACGATCGTCTCCTATCAGTTTCGAGGCGGCGGCAACGTGCTGCATTTCATCACGCAGGGGACCGAGGCGGAGATCTCCG
>CAZXHQ010000557.1:0-2725 GCA_964640145.1 uncultured Rhodothermales bacterium
CCGGATTGCGGCGATACAGCTACAGACGCATGGGGACGCCGATGCGGTTCTCCGATTTCTATCGCCAGCTGCTGAGAGCCCTCGCACCACTGGGTCGCCGGGACGACCGGTACCGCCGAACTAATCTTCTCGTCGGGTACGTGCTCAGTCTTTCCGTCCTCGTGGCTCTGGCGAACCTGCCGCTGGGCTACGGCGACGGCCTTCGCGGCCCGTTCCGGGCGTTGAGCAGAGCCGACTTTCTACCGGAGCACGCGCTTTCGCTCGTCACCATACAGGGGGCCCAGATCCAGAGCCGGCATACGCGTCCGCGCGAGCTGCACGAGCTCTCCTCGGAGCTCCCGCCGGCCGAGATGGATCTCACTCCGCTGGATGAGGTGGACGACGTGCCGGCCATTCGTCCGGCCGAGATCTTGAAGCCCGATGCCGAGGACCCCGCCTCGAGCTGGACCAGGATCAAGGATGCGCTGCGACTCCGTGAGATCGTAGGCGCGCAGACGCCCCCGAAGATTTTGGCAAGCTCCATCGTCATAAAATATCCGCTATCGGCCATAAGCCGCGGGGTGGAGGGACGCGTCGTCGCCCGGTTTACGGTGAAAACCAACGGCCGGGCATCCGGAGTCCAGATCATCAAGGGCATCGATCCGGTATGCGATAGAGAGGTCGTCCGCGCCATAAAGCGCGCCGAATTTTCTCCCAGTCGCGATTACGGTCGGCCCGTCGTCTCGACGTCCCAGCTCGTGGTGCGGTTCGTCATTGCCAATTAGGCGGCCCGTCGCGGGGCCTCGACCGTTTCGCGAGGTTGGCGCTCGTCTGGAGCCGGTCAGACCGCCGGCTCCCAGCCGGGCTCGTATTCGCGCGTCCAGTATTTCATCGCCTGGGGGTTCCCGATGACGCGCCCGTTGCTCCGATCGCAGTAGAGGGTCTGGCCCGTCGCCTGCGCTATGTTGCCGAGGTGACAGAGCAGGACGCTCTTATGCCCTTCGTCGATGGGGGTGTTCAGATCCTCTTCCCCCCGTACGGCGGCCAGGAAGTTGGCGATGTGCCGATCGGTAAGGCTGCCTCCCCCGGTCGTATCCATCGTGGCCTCGCCGCCCCCTTCATCGACTTCTTCGACGACGTTGTTGTCCAGATCATACATGACGTAGCCGTTGCGATCCAGGACGATGGTGCCCTCCGTGCCGTGAACGGACGTGCCCCGGCCGCGGTTGAGGACCGGCAAGCCGTTGCAGCTTCGCCCCTCCCACGTGATGGTCTTTTCCCCTTCGAAATCGAAGGCGACCTGCTGGGTGTCGTAGAACTGCCAGTCGTCGTCGTAGTGATAGCGTCCGCCGCTGGAATTCACGCGCATGGGATAATCGACGCCCAGCGCCCAGCGCGCGACGTCTATCTCGTGGGTTCCGTTGTTGCAGACCTCGCCGGTACCCCAGCGCCAGAACCAGTGCCAGTTGTAGTGGATGATGTTGTCGCGATACGGGGTGCGCGGCGCCGGTCCCTGCCAGAGTTCGTAGTCGAGCCAGTCGGGCACCTCGGCGGCCTTGCCGGTTCCTATCGGACCCCGCGTGTTCGCGTACCAGGTGCGCGCGAGGTACGGCCGGCCGATCGCGCCGCCGCGGATCATCTCGACGGCCTCGATCGTCGACGGCCCGGAGCGTTGCTGCGTGCCCATCTGTACGACGCGGTTGTATTTCTGCTGCGCCTCGATGAGGAGCTCTCCTTCTCGGGGGTTGTGACCACACGGCTTTTCGACGTAGACGTCTTTGCCGGCCTGAAGGGCCATGAGGGTGGCCGGCGCATGCCAGTGATCGGGCGCGGCGATGGCCAGCACGTCCACGTCGCTGTCGTCGAGCGCGCGACGGAAGTCGCCGGCCCCTTTGGGCATCTTCCCCTGAACGTCGTTTACCGCTGCCGACGTCTCCTCGACGGCGCGAGCGTCGACGTCGGCGATGTAGAGCACTTCGGCATTGGCCTGCCCGGCAAACGATTCCGCCAGGGCTTTTCCCCGGCCGGCGACGCCCATGACGGCGATCGTGATGGTGTCATTCGCAGAGAAAGGCACGCCGGCGTGTGCGGAGCGCAGCCCGATGCCCAAGCCGATGCCGCCCGCCGCCGTGGTCTTGATGAATCGTCTTCTGTCGATCGAACCACTCATAGCTAAGGCCTTGTTGTGCGTGTGCTTACATCTACTTTAAAAGTAGCGTATTACAGACTCCGCCGCCAGCACGAATTGTGTGCCGACGGGAAAATCCGACCACCGAGTTCAGACCGCGAACGAAACGTAGCGTTCGTAGTCGTTGACGAGCAGGTGGAGCGGCTCCGCATCTTCTTCGATCTCGGGAAAGCGCCCCACCGCCTCGTAGAAGTAGTTGTCGGTCGCATCGTCGTTCACGAGGGAGACCTCGCCTACCAGCACGCGCTCGTCGACGCCCCAGAACTCGTGGTAGAGCCCGTCGGGCAGGGAGATGCTTTCACCCGGCCCGAGCGTGACGGTCGAGCCCCCCTCGACCCGCCGGGCGACACCGTCCATCGTGACGACGAGCTCCCCGTCGTCGAGCTCCCCGTCCTCGGTGGATTGGTAGAGCTTGATGGCCAGCTCCCCGCCTCCACGGTTGATGATGTCCTCCATTTTCACCGCGTGGTGGTGCAGGGGCGTCACCTGACCGGGCTCTACGATGAGCACCTTTTCGCAATAGTGCTTGCCCCGGCCGGTACCCAGCCTGCCGAGGTC
>CAZXHQ010000558.1:0-2718 GCA_964640145.1 uncultured Rhodothermales bacterium
CAGAGCAGGCGCTCTATTTCCTGGCTCGCAGCCACATGATGTATCGCGAGTACGAGACGGCGCTTGCCTATCTGAACAGATTGAAAGCCTTCGCCGGCGGTGATGACGGATACTTTCAGGTTCTTGGACGCTTGCGGGAGGGGATGTCGCACGATGCGCGAGGAAACCGGCAGCGCGCGGTGGCCGCCTATCGCCAGGTGCTGGACATGAAGGACTGGTCGGGAGCACATGACCGGGCGAAGCGTTACCTGGATACCCCGTACAAAGGATGAGAGCGCTCATACAAACGATGAGACGCCCTCATACAACGCGTGAGAGGCCGTCGTATAGTCGATGAGACGCCCTCGTAGAAAGGATGAGAGGCCGTCATTTAAACGATGAGGCGCCCTCGAGCCATTCTGCAGTTCTGCGTTCCGCTTCCTCGCGGGTCGCTGGGACGTACTTCCCGTACGTCTCGCTTCCCGCCTGTCGCGCGCGTCGATCTGCACGATTTCTCAGCCGGGCTCTCGCAGTCCGGGCGTCGGTGAGTTCTCCAGAGCCAAGAGACAGCACAACATGTTCATTCGATACCTCGAGTGGGATGCGGAACGACACGGAGATACCCGACCGCTCTTCGAGCAGCTGTTCGATCTGTTTCAGCAGCTTCTGCAGCACACCGCCGGCGATGCCGCCGAAGCCCTGAACTGGCTGACGCAGCTCGACGAACAGTACGGCCTGACGGACGACGAAACCGGCATCGGCGACTTTATCGAGGAGCTCAAGAAGCGGGGCTACCTGCAGGAGAACGAGCGCGGCGAGATCCGGATCACGGCTCGCACCGAACGGTCGCTCCGGCAGCGCTCGCTCGAGGAAATCTTCCGCCAGCTGCGCAAGAGCGGCCGGGGCACGCACAAGACCCCGTTCGCGGGGCGGGGTGACGAACGCCTCCCCGAGACGCGGTCGTGGCGCTTCGGCGATGATCCTCACCTGCTGAACGTCACCGACACGCTGTCGAATTCGTTTCGGCGAGCCGGCGTGCGGGACTGGAACCTGAAGGAGGAAGATTTCGAGGTGTATGAGACGGACCATCAGACGAACATGGCCACCGTCCTCATGGTCGATCTGTCCCACTCCATGATTCTCTATGGGGAAGACCGGATCACGCCGGCTCGCAAGACCGCGATGGCGCTTTCCGAGCTGATCATGACCCAGTATCCGAAGGACTCGCTCGACATCGTGGCTTTCGGAAACGACGCCTGGGAGGTCTCCGTCAAGGACCTGCCGTATCTGGAGGTCGGGCCGTATTACACGAACACGCGGGCCGGCCTGCAGCGTGCGCGCGACATCCTGCATCGCCGCAAGAACCGCAACAAGCAGATCTTCATGATCACGGACGGGAAGCCGAGCTGCCACATCGAGTACGGCCGGATGTATCGCAACGCCTTCGGGCTCGACCGTCGCATCGTCAACAAGGTGCTCGATGAAGCGGTCATCTGCCGGCGCGAAGGGATCAGCATCACGACCTTCATGATCGCCCGGGACCCCTATCTGCAGAACTTCGTCCGCCAGCTGACCGAGTCCAATCACGGCCGCGCCTATTATGCGAGCCTGGATGACCTGGGTGAGTACATCTTCGAAGACTACATCCGCAATCGGCGGAAACGGCTCCGCTGAGCGACGTCTTCGGCATCTCTATTCTTCAGGCATGTCCATCCGCCCCAAGCAGTCGCTCGGCCAGAACTTCCTGCATGATCCCAACATCGCGCGCAAGATCGTCGACGCCGTGCGGGCGCCCGGCGAAGGGCACGTCGTAGAGATCGGTCCGGGTCAGGGGGCGCTCACCGGACTTCTGCTCGAGCGATATCCGACGTTCACGGCCTTCGAGATCGACGAGCGAGCCGTGGCGCATCTCCGGCGCGAGGTTCCGGCGCTGGACGTGCGCGAGCGCGACATTCTCGAGGTGAGCTGGGAGGCGCTCGCCGAGGAGAAGGGCGGACCGATCTTCGTCGTCGGGAATCTGCCCTACAACATCACCAGCCAGATCCTCTTCGGTCTGATCGATGCGCGCGCGGTGGTGCGCGAAGCGGTCGTCATGATGCAGCTCGAAGTAGCCGAACGCCTGGTCGCCGAACCGCGGACGAAGGCCTACGGCATTCTGAGCGTTCAGCTGCAGACGTTCACCGAGCCGGAACTGCTCTTCAAGGTCTCGCCCAATGTATTTTTTCCGCGGCCGGACGTGACGAGCGCCCTCGTGCGCCTGCGCCTGAAGGGCGACGACGGGCACCTCGAAGGCGTGGACCCGGCATTTCTGCGCGAGGTGATCCGCACCGCGTTCAATCAGCGGCGTAAGACCCTCCGCAACAGCTTGAGCCGATGGACGCGGAGTATGGGGATCGAGCTGGAGGGCGACCTGGAAAAACGTCGCGCCGAGGAACTGACCGCGGCGGAGTTTGTTGCGCTCGCACGCTATCTTGAGGCCCGCCTCTGAATCGAGCGGCGCACGGCTGACGGCTCGCACGCGGTCGTGACGCCGGCGGCTGACGCGTGGTGCGCCGCGCACCGGGTCGTGACGCCGGCGATTGACGCGTGGCGCGCCTCACACGGGGTCGTGACACCGATGGCCGACGCGTGGCGCGCTGCGCATACCCAAGCCCCCGCACGGGGCGCGGCATACCCGATCCCTCAGCGATCCATCCAACTGCATACTTAACGCATACCGCCGTTGCACGCATGGAGAAG
>CAZXHQ010000559.1:0-2713 GCA_964640145.1 uncultured Rhodothermales bacterium
GAGCGCGCGAGGCGGCACTTTTGAGACCGACCAGTACCTCTGCGATGGAGTCGGAATACCACGTGGACCTGCGAGAATCGGGCCTCAAGGCGGACGCGGAATACTTTCAGTCTCTCGACCATCAGATCCAGGTAGGCGTTCATGCCGTCATCCGCGACTTCGAGTCGTCGCTCGACGCTACCATCCGTCGATCTCCCGGTACCGTCGACGAGCGCCGGCAGATCAGCGAGGCGAGCGAGCCGGAGATCTCCGCGTACGTACAGGACCTCTGGCAACCCGGCCGCCGGTGGACCGTGCGTCCCGGTGTACGCGTGACGATCTTCGGGGGCGGATTGTATACGCACGTCAGCCCGGGG
The DNA here is from genome assembly GCA_964640145.1 of uncultured Rhodothermales bacterium. Taxonomy (GTDB): domain Bacteria; phylum Bacteroidota; class Rhodothermia; order Rhodothermales; family VXPQ01; genus CAZXHQ01. The sequence continues at coordinate 357 of CAZXHQ010000559.1, forward strand.
CTCTCCTTCGAATACGTCGTGGACGAGCGGTTTCTCAGGCTAAAGGCCGGCGCGGGGCGTCACGTGCAGTATCTGCACCGGCTCCGTGACAGGTACGCCTTCACCTACGATCTGGTTACGAGCCGATGGGTACCCGCCGACGAGGACGTGAAGCCTTCCACGGGGGTCCAGGTGTCCGGCGGCTTCAGCAGCGAGCTGCTTCCAGGCCTATCCCTGGAAGGTGACGTCTACTGGCGCGATGTGGACGACGTGCTCTTGCCGGAGGACGAGTTTCGGAGCAAGGATGATCTCGTCGGACCCGGCATCGGCGTTGGCGAGCTGCTCGGTCAATACGTTCCGGGAGAGGCGCGGGCCTACGGCGTCGAGCTGTCGGCCGGCCTGGTGAGGCCGTCGTGGTCGATGCGCCTCGCCTACGCCGGAGGCCGATCGCTTACGCGCTCGCAGCCCATGGGAGAGCATTCCTATCGTGCGGCGCGCTACGACGTGCCGCGATCGATTCGCCTCCTCGCCTCGCGGAGCGTCGGCCTGTGGGGCGTCATGGCGGCGCTGGAGCTGCGCAGCGGCTATCCGACGACCGTTCCCGTAGGCCAGTACGTCGTCGGCGATCCCCTCGACGACGACGATCGGTACCTGTACCGGCCGGACATCAACAACGGCCGCCTGCCGCATTACGCACGCTTGGATTTTTCGGCCGACCGAACTTTTCGAATGTTCGGAGCGGACTGGATGGCGCGCCTCCACCTCTACAACGTGGCTAACCGTCGCAACGTCATCGCCCGGCAGTACGTCCCGTCGCCCGATGGGATCGAGGTGCAGAACCGGAAAGGCCTGCCCATTCTACCACTTTTCGAGATCGAGATGCAGCTCTGACATGAAGCTCGTCGCCCGCACATCCGTCTGGTTCCTGGCCGTCGCTGCGCTCGCGGCAGCTGCCGGCTGCGACTCGGTCGGCCCCGTCGACGAGTCGCAGCTCGTCGTCGAGGGCTTTCTCGACAGCGGCCGGCCTCTCGCCCACGTTCGAGTCCACCGTACTCTCGCCCCGAACACACGCTACGACGCGGACGAGGCGGCCGTCACGGATGCTTCGGTCGAGGTGGCCCTCGGCGAGACTACGATTCGCTACGCGCCGGATTCCGGCCGCCGCGGCCTCTATCGGCCGGACCGGAACGGGTTCATCCCGCAGGCGGGCCAGCCGTATTCCTTCCGAGCGTCCTGGAAGGGGAACGTGGCGGAGGCCTCCGGAACGATTCCGCCGGAAGTGGCGATCGCCGATGTATCGCTCTCGGTACCTGACGTCCCCGTCTCGGCCGTGTTGCTGGACTCCCTCGCGCTAAGCGACTCGCTTTCGACGGGACTCTATACGGGATACATCTATCCGGTCGAAGTCACGGTCCAGTGGAACGAGGCCGCCGCGGAAGGCTGGTCCCCCTCGGACTCCTGGATCCGCGCGCAGCTCAAACCGTTTGCCGCTTTCTCCTCGCCCGTGGTCGACCTCTTCCTGCGCTCCGAGGAGATCTTCCGTGAGGGCGAGCGATCCGCGAGGGTCGGCCGCCGAAGCTGGAGGGGCATCTATGCCGTAGGCGTCACTGAGGCGGACGATCCCATGCCGGAGCACCACCTGCGCGTGTCTTTGCTGCGGTCGGGTCCGGATTACGCCCGGTTCGCCGCCAGCAAAGACGCTCCGGAGCGACGAGAACCGATCACCAATCTGGCCGGAGCCGTCGGGATCTTCGCGGCCGTCTCGGTCGACTCGACCTTGCTCTACGTGGTACCCAACGGCGCATCGCACGGTGTGCATCGGAAGCCCTGAACGTTCCGCGGAACGAACTTGTGACGGACAGCCCCACTCCTGAGACCACGAACCTGCGCGAGGGAAGGGTGACCTCCATCCGTGCCCAGACGCGGTCGCTGGACCGCGTTTCGATTTTCGTCGACGGCCGGTTCGCATTCGGGATCCACCGGGACGTGCTGCTCGAGTTCGAACTTGCGAAGGGTCGAGAGCTGACGGTCCGACGGCAGATCGAGCTCATCCGCCGGGACGCCTTCTTCAAGGCGCGCGGCGCCGCCTACGGCTACCTCTCCTACAGGGATCGCTCGGCCGCCGAAATCCGCCGCCGTTTGGAGCGGGACGACTACGACGCCGACGTCATCGAGGACGTGGTGCACGTCCTCCAAGAGGCCGGACTCGTCGATGATCGCCGGTTCGCCCGGGCGTACGCCGAAGACCGGTTTCGATCGGGCGGATACGGGCCCCTCCGCGTCCGGTCGGACCTCCGAAAGAAGGGGGTCGGGCGTGCGGCCGTCGACGCGGCCATCGCGGACGTGTTTTCCGAGCGCGGCGAGCTTCTCGGCCGTGT
>CAZXHQ010000560.1:0-2708 GCA_964640145.1 uncultured Rhodothermales bacterium
GCTGCCACTTTTCGATCTCCAGCCGGGCACTTTTCTCGTAGTCGCTAAGACGCAACGATTGGTACCTCCTATATGGTGGCCGCTGACGGCGTTGCTCGCGGGTCGCATCTACTCCACGGCGGTCGCCGGCCCGTGGTCCATCGAGTTTCTTCCACGGCCTTTCAGGTCATAATTTCATACTTCTTGAGAAGCCGGTACATCGTGGCCCGGCCGATACCGAGCTCGACGGCCGCTTTATCCACGTTCCCGTCGCAGAGCTCGTAGGCCCGTTCTACGGCCTGACGCTTCAATTCCTCGATCGTCTTGATGTCGTCTCCTTCGTCGCCGAGCACGACGCCCGAGACGCCTCCCGACGTTCGGGCTTCTCCTATACCGCCTCCGACGGCATCAAGTTGCGCGCCGTCGCCGCTGGCGGCCTGCGCCACCGTCATCCGCTCCGTCCACGGAGAGATGGCCGACTGCCCGCCGAGCATGAGGTCGCTCGACTGGATCTCGTCGGCCTCCGAGATCAGCACGGCCCGTTCGACGGCGCTCTTGAGTTCACGGACGTTGCCCGGCCAGGAGTACTCCATGATCAGCCGGCGGGCGCCCGACGAAAGACGCTTCCCCTCGAATTCGTCGTGCTGCTTCACATATTGCTCGAGGAAATGCCGGGCAAGAACGAGTACGTCCTGTCCCCGCTCGCGCAGCGGCGGCAGGGATATGGGGTATTGAAAGAGACGGTAGTAAAGATCCTCTCGGAACGTGCCCTTTCGTATCATCGGAATGACGTCGCGGTTCGTGGCACATATGATCCGCGCGTCGAACTCGATGGTCTCGTTGCCGCCGACCCGCTGGATCTCGCGATTCTGCAGCGCCCGCAGCAGCTTGGCCTGCAGGTCGAGATCCAACTCCCCGATCTCGTCCAGGAAGATCGTACCGCCGTCGGCCTGTTCGAACTTGCCGATCTTGCGCGCATGCGCGCCGGTGAATGAGCCCTTCTCATGGCCGAAGAACTCGCTCTCCATCAGCTCGCGCGGTATCGCCGCGCAGTTGACGATGACGAAAGGCCCCTGCTTTCGCGGCGAATTGAAGTGGATGGCCTTCGACACGAGCTCCTTGCCCGTCCCGCTCTCTCCCTGAACGGCGACCGTGATCTCGCCACGGACGGCCTTGGAGATGAGGCGGTAGACCTTCTCCATCGCCGGACTGTCGCCGATCAGCTCCTTGAGGCCGTATTTTCGAGAGATCTCTCCGCGGAGCGTCTCCAGCTCGCGCTCCATGGACACGCGCTCGGCGACGTTGCGAACGACCGTATCGAGCTTGACGAGATCGTCCCGACCCTTGGTGATATAATCGTAGGCGCCCAGCTTCATGGCCTCGACGGCGACGTCGATCGCCCCCTGAGCGGATACCATCACGACGTGCACCTCCGGTTTGCGAGCAACGACCTGTTTCAGTGCGTTGATCCCTCCGATTCCCGGCATCATGATGTCGAGCAAGACCAGATGCGGATCTTCGTCGAGATGCTCCAGCAGCTCCTCCCCGCTCGTTAAGACGCTCACCTCGTAGGCGTCGTTCTTCTCGAGCCGGTAGCTCATTAGTCGTGAATAATGCCTGTCGTCGTCGACGACGAAAACGCGGAAGCTCATGCCGACCGAACCTTGATGTCGCAGCTGCGGGCAATATAACGGCCAGCCCGTTCGTATCAAATTGATACACACCGGAGGGCCGCACCCCATGTATCGACTGAAATCCGCGGGAGATAAGCCGCGGAGAGAAGGGATGCCCGCAGCCGGCCGAACTCACCAACCGAGCTAAATGATCACGAGCCCCAGAATACCGATCGCGAAGCAGTAGTAGGCAAAATAGTCGAGGTTGCCGCGGCGGACGAAGTCGAGCACGATCTTGATCGCCACGATCCCGGCCGCGTACGCGATGGCGGTGCCGATCAGGATGGGAAGCATGCGCCCGGCCAGTCCTACGTCCGCCAGCTTCAGCGCTTCGATGCCCGTGGCTCCGACGATCACCGGGAGCGACATCAGGAAGGAAAAGTTGGCGGCTTCCTCCGGAGTCACGTTCTGATAGAGCGCGGTGCAGATCGTAGCGCCGGAGCGCGAGATGCCGGGAATCATGGCCGCTCCCTGGGCCGTGCCGATGACGACCGCCTTCAGGGGCGTAAGCGGGCCCCTGGGCTCCTTCCGCAGCTTGGTCAGGAGCAGCAGCGTGCCGGTGACCAGGAGCATGCCGCAGGTGAAGCGGGGAAGGGCGAAGGCCGACTCGATCCGGTCGCCGACGAGCAGATAAATGACGCCGGTCGGAACCATCGTAATGAGTATGAAGACGCTGAATCGGAAGTCCGCGTTGCCCCGGTAGTGCAAGACGATTCGCGTGGGCTGTGTAATGCCCATCCAGGTCTTGGCGATCAGCTCGAGGATGCGAGTCCGGTAGACGGTCACTATGCTGAGCACCGTCCCGAAGTGGACGAACACCTCGAACGTGATGTCGTCGGCGGAGAGGCCGAGGAGGTACTGTCCGAGGACCAGGTGGCCCGACGAGGAGACGGGCAGAAATTCGGTTAGCCCCTGGATGAGGCCGAGTAAGGCTGCTTCCCACCAGGTCATGATATCGGTCGATCCAAGGTTAAAGGTTGAAGGTTGAAGGTTAAAGGTTGAAGGTTGAAGGTTGAAGGTTGAAGGTTCCGCGGGCGAGGTGGAGAGCCGCGGCGA
>CAZXHQ010000561.1:0-2706 GCA_964640145.1 uncultured Rhodothermales bacterium
AGCCGAGCACGACGGCCGGACCTGCAGGCAGGTTGCGGCCTGCAAGGGGTACGCGTACGCCGAGCTCGATGGAGCCCGGTCCGACGGGCCATCCGACGGTCGGGAAGATTTGCAGCATCTCTCGCCGCGCTGACGGGATCGAAAAGCCCTGTATTAAGGGCGTCTCTCCTCGCCAGCCTTCGAGGCTAAGCTTCCACTGCGCGCGCGAGACGGTGCCGCCGGCAGCCAGGTACGCGAAGGCCTCATTGCCCGGCTTCCAGTCTGCCTCCTGGTTGATTTCCCGCCAACGATATCCGATCCATCCCATCGCATAGGCCGGAAGCGGATGGAACGAGTATCCGACTTCGAGCATCACCTCCCAGTCGCGCTGGCCTTCACCAAGGGGTATGATTTCGGCGTCCACCGGGAAATCGCCCCCGATCAGCTTTGCGCCGGCACGAACGGCGACAGGTACGGCACGCAGTCCGAAGAGCTCCGGTCCGGCCCGGATGTACAGGCGAGGATCCCCGATCCCCGCTCGGCGGCGTCGGTCCAGATTGTCCTCAAAAATAAGATGATGGACCGGAAGCTGGATCCACGCATCGACGCCGCGGAACAGGCCTCCCGCCGCCGTAACGAACAGAGAGGTCGTCTCGGCGTGCCCGTCGTTGAAAATCGACTTCCGTGAGCCATGCTCATCGAGCACGGTCGACGTTTCGTGACGGTAGACGGCCGCCTGTATCCAGCCTTCCCCCGGATTCTCGATCCACTGGGCGCGTGACGAATACGCCGTGGCCCAGGCCACGGCGAGTAAGAGCGCAGATGCGACCAACTCCCTCATTCGCGCGTCCAGAGCTGCGTATCGGGATGAAAGGAGGCCCAGGCGAACCAGAAGGCCACGTACGCCTCGGCAAGCGGCTGGAGCCGCGTTCCCTGCAACGGCCCTTCGACGGCTTGCCCGTCGACGCCCCACCGGCTCGACGTCGCGAGATCGAAGATGCCCTCATCCCGCGCTTCGAACGATGCCGCACTGCCACTGATCTGCGATGAGAAGGCCATCGCGCTGCGGCTTGCACGGTCCCAGAACACCACCACCTCTTCTCCGCCGATGTCCGCGCTCACGACGCTGTACGGCCCCGCATCGAGCTCCCCGAATGGAAACGCGATGCCGCCGTCGAGAGGAATACCCAGTACACGTTCTTTGGGTGGACGCCGATCGTCGATCGGCATTTGGAAGAGCAGGCTCGCGTTGTTCGGCTCTTCATACTGGCCGTACGGATATCCGGAGGGTTCATAGTTTCTGCCGAAGCCGGTACTTGCCGAAATGACCTTTGTGTCAGGATGCAGGGTACGCCAGCCTTTCCAGGTCATCTCGACGACCGAGCGCATTACCAGCGGCGCTTGGTTGCGCGGCCCGCAGCCGGCCTTCCGGTTCATCTGCGGCCAGAGCGACTCCTGCGAGGTTCGGTCGTACATGACGAGATTGTTTTGAAAGAGGAGACCCGAGACGCCGAATTCGGCGCCGTCGACGACGGATCGATCAAACGCCATGCTGGAGCCCGTCAGCGGGCAATACGTCACGGCCAGCTCTTCGCTTCCGCGATTCAGGTTGACGATCTCGTGGAACCAGAGAATGTTGTGCGGGATGGCCAGGGCCTCGTCGCCGATGCGGAGGCCGATCACCCGGCTGTCGTCGGTGAGGTAGGAGGCCTGCTCGGGCGCGACGAACGACGGATCGGTGAGCGCGGGAATGCCGTCCTTCGGCACGCCGCCGCTAACCAGGTTGCGGGTCGGTATGCTGCATTCGTCCGTAGGCAGGCCGCCCGCGCCGGGCGTCGTAAGCCCGGACTCATCGTCACAGGCGGCGATGCTGAGTACGAGTCCGACCGTAAGTATGGCGCGTGCGACGGAACGACCGGTCGGATGCCCGGAGATGAACCGGTCAAAGACGCTCTGTGAAATCTGGACTGCTCTCATCGCATCGTGCGGTTGACCCACTATCCATGCTGCTTATCCATTGTGTTGCGCCCCTGGCGCCGCCGTTACGGAATGGACGGGGCAGAAGCGTCGGGACACGTTCTGGGGTCTCACGTTTTCTTCGAGGCCCACCTATTCGTCGGGTCGCACGTACGGGCCGCCTGTAACGATGGGCCGTACGGGCGAACAGACGAGAAGGATAGGCCCACGACATGCAGCGCTCCGCTTCGAAGATGCGTCTTGTTCTAATCGCCATCGTCATCGCGGCGCTTCAGCTTTCGGCGGCCGTTCCGGTGCGCTCGCAGTCGACCGCGGAGCACGACCGGGCGGCCGTTCCGCCAGGCCGCGCCGGCGACGTTTTACCGTCGTCCGACTATGCCGCTGGGCTTACGGACCTTCTTAAGGACGTCGTGACGGCGGAGGGGCGGGTTCGGTACGATCTTCTCCGAGACTCCCTGAGCGATCCGTTCGTCCGCGTGCTGAAAGCCGTCGAAGAGTTCGATGCGCGCTCGCTGGAATCGGACCACGAAAAGATGGCATTCTGGATGAATGCGTACAACGTGCAGATGCTGCAGAACGTCCTCGAAGCTCCCGGGGTCGAGCATATTCTCGACGACGGCTACGCGGAGTCGTTCTTCCGCACGCCGCGCCGCGTCGCCCGGACGCGGGTTACGCTCGACCAGATCGAGCACGTGATTCTGCGACGGGAGGAGGGACCGGCCCACCTCGAGTCCCTGCGCGTCGATACGC
>CAZXHQ010000562.1:0-2702 GCA_964640145.1 uncultured Rhodothermales bacterium
AACCTGCGACCCACTGATTAAAAGTCAGTTGCTCTACCAACTGAGCTACGGGATCATTCCGAGGGCGCGGAGGCGGCCGTCATGTCCGGACGCTCCCCGGCGGCACGGCCCGGCTCGGTCCGGGCCCATGGAGGCGGGCGCACAGGAAAACCAAGATAGCCGCAGGTCCGTTCCGCCGCAAACCGGGCGCGGCGTGCCGGTTTGAAGTCTCGGTGAGATCGGCATCGAGCCGCAACGACGGCGCTGCACGACGACGTCCCCGTCGAGAGCGCGCCATCGGGCGGAAGAGCTACGGCATAGAGCGGGCGGCGATGGAAGGGCAGCATCAAAAAGAGCGGGCGCCGTCAAAGGAACTCCGCGAAATCCACGTCGTTGACGCGCCGATTCGGATTGGCGAGAAAGCGAAGCGAGACGTAACATATTTCGCACGTCAAGCATTGTACGCGCTCCGTCCATCCGGTTAATTTTGTATCGCCTTTCGCGGAACCCGGCCCCGCGCCACGCAGGGGCTTCCGTGAACCGCAAAACACCCGCTTTTTGACATATGCGGACGCAGCGGCCGAAACGGCCGTACGGGCAGCTCCCCGGGACAATGTGGCGTCGGACGACGGCGCCCGACGAATCCCAGCAGGAGCCCGCAGCGCTAGCGGCTGGCGAAAAGCTGAAGGAAAGCGTGCACGTTCTGATCGTGCCGTGTCGACATTCTGTCTTCCCGCGTTTTCCCTACCCTTCTTTCGCCAGGACTGCGGTTGTATGGGTGACTTCCCGCTCTTATCAACGGGAGCTCGAACACATACAATGTTTCTCCGTCACGTGGCGGTCGGAGGTGTGCCTTTACTCAGGAGGGTAGCGACTACATGGAAGCACTTGGAAGACAGATCCTGGTGGAGTTCTACGACTGCAACCGGGATACGCTCAACAGCGAAGACGACATCCGATCGATCCTGCTGGAGGGCGTCCGCCGATCCGGCGCCACCATCGTGTCGGACACGTTCCACACCTTCAGTCCCCACGGGGTCAGCGGCGTCATCGTCATCGCCGAATCGCACGTGGCTATCCACACGTGGCCCGAACACGGGTACGCCGCCGTGGACATCTTTACCTGCGGCGAGTCGATCGATCCGTGGGTCATTCAAAAATATCTGGAAGAAAATTTCGAGGCCGACAACGTCTCGAGCATGGAGATGAAGCGCGGACTCTTCCCGTCTCGCGTCAGCCATAAGCCCATGCTCGAAGAAATGACGGCCTGAACGCGGCCGTCCCAAAACGTTGATGCATTCGATACCTTAGAACGCGCGGCGCATAACGGTCTGGCCGGCATGCCGCGCGTTTTATATTCCAGGGTCCTACACGACGACGACCATGGCGGATTCCAAGCAGCATCAACTGCAGTATACCGAGCACTGGCAAGGCCGCACCGGCATCACCTTCGGCGTGGACGACGTCCTCTACAGCCGCCAGAGCCCGTTCCAGCACATCCAGGTGCTCGAGACGGACGCCTTCGGCAAGGTGCTCACGCTCGACGGCCTCGTGATGATGACCGAGCGCGATGAATTCGTGTATCACGAGATGATCACCCATCCCGCCCTCGTCCTGCATCCGCATCCGCGCAACGTCCTCGTCATCGGCGGCGGCGACGGCGGCACGGTCCGTGAGATCCTCCGGTACGAAGAGATCCGCCACGTGGACCTGGTGGAGATCGACGGGCAGGTCGTCGAAGTGTCGCGCAAATATTTTCCGTCGGTCGCCACTGCGTTCGACGAGCGGCGCCTGATCACGCACATTCGCGACGGGATCGAGTTCGTCCGGACCGCTGATCCGGAGATCTACGACCTGGTAATCGTCGATTCGACGGATCCGGTCGGATTCGCAGAGGGACTCTTCGGTGAGGACTTCTATAAGGATTGCGAACGTCTGCTGCGCGAGCACGGCATACTCGTTACCCAGAGCGAGTCGCCGTTCGATGAGGCGTTCCGATCGACGATGCAGCGCGCTCGGAACGTGCTCGGCCGGCTTTTCGCGCGTACGCACGTCTATCTCGCTCACATTCCCACCTATCCGATGGGCACGTGGTCGTTCACGATGGCCACGCAGGGGCTCCACCCGATCGAAGACTTTGATCCGGCACGCGTGGCGGCGCGGATGGGAGAGTTCGCCGATGAGCTCAAGTACTATAACGTGGGCGTACATCTCGGTGCCTTCGCGCTGCCGAATTTCGCCAAAGGCTGAGAAATTTCGGCAGAGGCTGAGAAATTTCGGCAGAGGCTGAGACCGCGCGCGACGATGGGGCGGCAACTTGAGCCCCGATGCCGGACGGCCGCACGGCGCTATCGGCCCTGTTCCGCCTCAGGCGGGAAGTCGAAGCGGTCGAACGTCGTTCCAAATCGGCCGATCCGCGCCGGAAAGTCCCACGTCCGGTGGGCCATGTCCCGCTCCCCCTGCGCAAGCAATCGAAGGGTGGCATGCGCGCGCATTCGAGGATGCTTCGGGTTAAGTTCCTCGACGGTGAGAGCACCTGCGTGATCGCCGACCAACTGAGCAAGGTCGCCGCGAACGCCGACCTCACCGCCCTCGGCGTGCCGAAGTGGCTGGCGCGGGGTGCGGGCAAGGCACCGGCCGACCGGCGGCTGGAGGGGCTGGTCGCGCCAGGGCTGTACGACGTGAAGCCAGGGTCGTCGGCGGAGGAACTGCTCACCGAGGTG
>CAZXHQ010000563.1:0-2694 GCA_964640145.1 uncultured Rhodothermales bacterium
GCGCCCGGCGTGCTGGCGATCGTCGTCCCCGTCGTGATCGGCTTCATCGACAAGAGCATGCTGGGCGGTCTCCTTGCGGGCGTGCTCGTCTCGGGCGTCCTGTTCGCCATTTTTCAGGCGAACTCGGGGGGCGCGTGGGACAACGCGAAGAAGCTGATCGAGGGAAACATCACGATCGACGGTACCCTGCACGGCAAGGGCAGCGACGCGCACAAGGCGTCCGTGGTCGGCGACACGGTCGGCGATCCGCTGAAGGATACGAGCGGTCCGAGCCTGAACATCCTCATCAAGCTAATTGCCGTGGTCGCATTGGTGATCGCTCCTCTCATCGTCTGAGACGCCGCGCGGGTTCGGGCCGGCTCTCCTGCCTTTCGCCGTGTAAGAGGCGGCGGCCCGGGCAGCTCTCCCGCGAGCCTTTCGCGGTGTCGGAGGCGGCAGCGCCGGGGGAACGGCCAAGGCGGGTTCGAGCTCGATATCGACGCCATCCGAGGCGAGCATGAGATCGATATCTGGATGCACGGCTCCGACGGGCGTCCCCAACCTCGCGGGCTCGAGGACGACGGGCTTGTCGAGCTCCGGCCATCCTCCATTCGAATCACCGAGGCAGGGCGCTTCTTCGATCGAAACGCCGCCACGGTCTTCGGTGCGCACGTGGGCCTCCGCTCGACCGGACGGCGTCTATACGCGCAGACCGTATAGCACCTCTCGAACGACCAATTCCGCCTGGGCGATCGCCGTGCGCCGCATGCCGTCGGAGGAGCGGGCGACTCGATCAGAGCCTCGGGCGGATGCTCGTCCGGGCCAACTTTTGCGCGGCTACGTAGTTACATTTTATCGGCGGGCCGCTGTACGACGCCGTTACTTCCCGGGGAGAGTGTGATGCGTATATTTTATTGATTGACGGCCCGCGCAGCGAGGCGGCCTCGTTCCCGAATCTAGAGCATTTCGAACCACGCGATCATGGCCAAGGTTGAAGTCACGATGCCCAAGATGGGCGAAAGTATCACCGAAGGGACCGTCATCGCCTGGCACAAGCAGCCTGGTGAGGCCGTCGAGCAGGATGAGACGCTGCTCGAGATCGGAACCGATAAGGTCGATACGGAGGTACCGTCTCCGGCCGAGGGCGTTCTCGCGGAGATCCTGGTGGAGGAGGGTGCCACGGTGGACGTCGGTACGGCCATCGCCTACATCGAGACCGAAGCCGAGGCTGAAGAAGAAACGACGCCCGACGAGGAGCCGCCGTCTGAAGAGCCTCCCGAGGGGGACGAAGGCGAGGCGCCTTCTGCCGAAGAGGTGGACGAGGGGGGAGTGCCTGCCGGGGAGGAGGAAGAGGTCGAGCCGCATCTCGACGTCAAGCCTGCCGGCGGCGGCAAGGTCGAGGTGGTCATGCCCAAAATGGGCGAGAGCATTACGGAGGGTACGGTCATCGCCTGGCACAAGCAGCCTGGGGACGAGGTCGAGGAGGATGAGATCCTGCTCGAAATCGGGACCGACAAAGTCGATACCGACGTTCCCTCGCCCGCAGCCGGCGTTCTCCGGGAGATTCTCGTGGACGAGAACGAGACCGTCGACGTGGGTACGCCGCTGGCGATTATTGCGACCGGGGAGGCCGTCGAGGAAGCGGCGGAAACTGAACCGAGCGAGCCGTCGGAGGCGCGAGAAGAGCCGGCGCCGGCCGCCTCCGGTGACGGCGCCGTGATGGAGCCGGCCGGTGACATCCCTCGGAAGGGATCGGACGGACGGTTTTTCTCCCCGCTCGTCCGATCCATCGCCGAGAAAGAGGGTCTGAGCGTGGAGGAGCTCGAATCGATCGAAGGCTCGGGTCGCGAAGGGCGCGTGACGAAGGAGGACGTCCTTGAATACGTAGAGCAACGCTCCAAGAAGACGGATGGGCGCTCGAAAAAGGAAAAAGAGGCGCCTAGGGAGCCTGCCTCGCCCCGGCCCGTAGCCGAAGCGCTCTCCGGCGACGATGGGTACGAAGGGCGCGTAGAGGTATCCAAAATGGACCGGATGCGGCAGATCATTGCCGAGCACATGGTCCGGTCGAAGGCGACGTCGGCCCACGTAACCTCCTTCGCTGAGGCCGACGTCACGAATCTTGTCAAATTCCGGGAGGCACGGAAGCAGGATTTTCTGAAGAGAGAGGGTGTCAAGCTGACGTATACCCCGTTTTTCGTTCAGGCGGCCGTCGATGCGCTTCGCGGGCACCCGCTACTGAATGCCTCGGTGAGCGAAGACGAGATCGTCATCAAGAAGGACCTGCACATCGGCATCGCGGTGGCGATCGAGAAGAGGGGGCTCGTCGCGCCGGTTATCCGCGACGCCGGGCAGAAGAGCCTTTCTGGACTGGCCCATGCGGCAGCCGACATGGCCGAGCGTGCGCGCAACAAGCAGCTGCAGCCTGACGAGCTGCAGGGCGGTACCTTCACGATTACGAATATCGGTTCGCTGGGGTCGTTGATGGGTACGCCCATCATCAACCAGCCCCAGGTCGCCATCCTCGCCGTCGGCGCCATCAAGAAACGGCCGGTCGTCATCGAAGACCCCGATCTGGGTGACATCATTGCCGTGCGTCACATGGTCTACCTGTCGCTGTCGTACGACCATCGGATTATTGACGGGGCCATGGGCGCCTCATTTCTTCAGCAATTCGTGCAGGCCCTCGAGTCGGTCGGGCCCGACCACGAGATGTAG
>CAZXHQ010000564.1:0-2679 GCA_964640145.1 uncultured Rhodothermales bacterium
CGGATGTCTATGGTTAGGTACCGCCGAGCATGCCAATACCCCTAAGGGAACGCCCGGGCAGCGTTCGCCGCCGCGATCCCGGCCGCTTCATGCCGGCCCCGCCGCCTCACGCCGGGCAGGTCGCTTCATGTCGGGCAGGCCGCTCATGCCGGCCGGCCGCTTCATGCTGGGCAGGCCACGTCACGCCGGCGGGCCTCGAGTCCCGCCCCTGTAGAAGCCCCATCCGGCGCAGATCGCCGGCGGTGAGGTGAGGCGTCTCAACGCGCCGCGAATCGCACGGGCCTAGAAGCCTCATCCCTGCACGAGCGACTGCCCGCCGTCGATCCGGATGGGCGTTCCCGTGATGTGCGTGGAGCGGTCTGACGCCAGAAAGAGAACCAGCTCCGCGACTTGTTCGGCGCTCCCGGGCTCACCCTGCGTGAGCGGGATGCCGCCCTGGGGGTAGTCCGCTACCTCCTCGCTCGCCTCCGTATCGCGCCGCTCCATGTGCTCGTCGATTGAAGTGGCAATCGATCCGGGGCATATCGCGTTGACGCGGACGCGACTGTCGGCGAGCTCGAGGGCCAGCAGCTTCATGAAGGCAATCTGACCGGCCTTCGAGGCGCAGTAGGCGCTCGAGCCCAGGTCGCTGAATTTAGCCGTGCCGTTGATGGACGAGGTGATGACGATCGAGCCGCCCTGCCGCTTCAGCATCGGCACCGCGTACTTTACCGTGTAGAACGTGCCGTTCAGGTTGATGTCGATCGTCCGGCGCCATTCCTCGGTCGCCAGCTCCTCAATCGGCGCCCAGACGCCGTTGATCCCGGCGTGTGCGAAAAGGATGTCGAGTCGGCCCCACCGCTCATCCACCTCGTGGAAGAGGCGCCGTACGTCCGCCGGGTCGGAGATGTCGGCCAGGACGTCGATGACTCGCCCGCCGGTTGCCTCCTCGACGGTCTCCTTCAGCTTCTCCCTCGTCCGGCCGCAAATGACCACATCGGCGCCCTCGCGCGCGAACCGCTTGGCGGCGGCCTCTCCGATTCCCGATCCGCCGCCCGTGACGACGGCGACTTTGCCTTTTAGCTCCATCTCTTCCTCCTCCAATGTGATGTGCACCACGAAGACGTTCGATCAACGAAATCCGACGCCGCAGCAACTCGTTTCGGCAGGCGTGTTACGAACCCGTCGTGGAAGGCGATCGTTACACGCCGCCGCATGAAGGCGGCGATCATCTGTCATGATGGGGAGCGGCCCGATGTGCCTGGAGGCCGACGTTCAGCCTGCCGCACGATGGCGGCGATTACCCGTCGTGATGTCGAGAGCGGGGCGCCGCGCGCGTCCGCCCGCCTGCACGTCAAGTGGGCCCGTGGCTTTGCGAAGGGCGACGGGTTACATTGCGAGGGGTAACGTTCGACGGGACCGCGTAGCGAGGGAGGGGCCGTCAGGAGTCCGTCCATGATCAGATTTCGAAGGAGTGAATGACATGAACCTCCGCCGCGCCGTGCCCTCGTCCGAAGGTCATAGCACATGAACGGGCTGCTGTTCGCTGGGGGAGCTCTCCTGATTGTCGTCGCCATGGTCGACGCGTTGTGGACGACGCTGGCCAACGCCGGAGCAGGACCCATCACCTCACTGGTCTCCGCCGGGACGTGGAACGGAGCCCTCGCCGTCCACCGCCGCATGCGTTCGAACGGCCACCACGGGCTCGTTTTCGCCGGGATCTTCGTGCTGCTTCTCGTCATCGGGCTGTGGATCGTGGCGCTGTGGGCCGGCTGGACGATGATCTTTAGCGCCGAGTACGGGGCGGTGGTCGACCGCCAAACCAATGAGGTCGCCTCGCTCGTGAATCGGATTTACTTCAGCGGTTTTACCCTGTTCACTTTGGGCATCGGCGATTACGTTCCGCAAGGAGGCCTATGGCCGGTGCTGACCGCCCTCGCCTCACTGAACGGCTTGTTTCTCATCACCCTCTCCATCACCTACCTGATCCCGGTTGCGTCGGCGGCCGCGGAGCAGCGGACGCTCGCCGCATCGATCCATGATTTGGGCGCGACGCCGGTCGAGCTCCTGCTGCGCGCATGGGATGGAGAGGGGTTTCGCGCTCTGGAAAATCACCTCACGCAGCTTCTATCTGCCATCGAGATGCATACCGAGCGCCATGTGGCCTATCCGGTCGTGCATTACCTCCACAGTTCCAAAGCACGCGCGGCCATCGGTCCGAGCATCGCACGGCTGGATGAGGCCCTGCTCCTGCTAACGGACGGCATCGACCCGTCGGTCCGTCTCTCCGAGACGTCCGTGATGTCAGTGAGCGCAGCCATTGAGGCACTCTTGATGACGCTCGATAAGGATTATGTTCGTCCAGCCGACGAACCGCCGTCGCCCCCGGATCTGGATGCGCTGCGCGCGGCAGGGATTCCGACGGTCGGCGACGCGGACTTCGAACGCGCCGTCGATCGCGCACGCGGGCGGCGCTGCCTGCTGCGCGCTTTCGTCGAGGATGATGGCTGGAGGTGGGACGTCGTGGCGGGGTAGCGGCGTCGTCGGGGTCGTATCCGGATCGACCACCGAGGTGCTCGCTCGTGAGCTGCGCCGGAGAGGTTCGATCACCCCGTGGTGCACCGGATCGTGGACAGGGCGGCGTTCATCATTCTATCCATACGCCGCTGCTGAGATCTTCGGAGCGGGGACGGCGCACCA
>CAZXHQ010000565.1:0-2679 GCA_964640145.1 uncultured Rhodothermales bacterium
GAGCGCGACGAGGCCGACGAGCACCGTCGTGATAAGAAAGCTTTTCATGAGATTGGTCTCTTTTTAAGAATTCGACGGCCCACCTCGGACGTGTCGCCGGTGGAGCGGCGGTCACCGGATGATGGCGAAATTGCGGTAGATCTGCTCGCCCGTCTCGTTGTCGCGTATCACCGCGAAATAGATGCCCGAGACGACGAGCTGGTTCGAAGACGTCGTCATGTTCCAGTATTCGTCGCCGCTGCCGTTCGTATGCTCGATCTCGCGGATGAGCTCGCCCGTTTCGGTGTAGATGGCGATGGTGCAGTTGCCGGGAATCTCCAGGAAGCCGATCCGGTCCTGCTGGTCGGGCCAGCGCACCTCTTTGGCGGAGGAGAGGTTGTAGGGATTCGGCACGACCCGTGCCGCCTCCAGCCCGCTGCCCGGGGCCCGCCGCAGGAAGGCCGGATTGTACGTCTGCGTGTAGTACCGGCTGCTCTTGAGCCGCACGCCGGTGGGCGTAAGACCTGTCGGATCCTGATTGACGTCGCCGACGGCCTGGATGTAATAGTAGTAGGAGATGCCGCGCTGCACGTTCGTGTCGTCGTACGACCGAGCCTGGGGGTCGAGCGTGGCGATTCGCTGGTATTCGAAGTCGTCCTCGACGGCACCCTGGTAGCGGTTGCGGGTGCGGTAGATTTCGAATCCCCCCGGCGGGTTCTCGCCGTCGAAGGTCTCCCAGTCGAGCGTGATCCGGTCGGTGCCGGACGTGACGTTGAACGTGCGCGGGGGCCGGGGAGGATGCGGTATGGCATATCCCGACTCGAGGTTCGCCGAGGCCCGGTAGAGCATCTGGAACACGGAGTCGCGGCCGGTCAGGACCCAATGGTTCTTCGTCCGCTCCTCGGTGGCGGGGTCGATGACGCCGTCTCCGTTGGCGTCGAAGGCAATGAGCTCGTCGGATCCCCTGGCGAGTTTGTAGGCGCGCCCGATGTCCACGTTGGCCTTATTGCTGAGACCGGAGAAGCCCTCGACGTATAGGATCCGGACGCTCTCGCCAGGAGCGAGCGTGTACGGACCGTAGGCCATCACGGTTACCCACCCGCCCGTATGTCCGCGGTTGGGAATGTCCTGCTGTGCGGCCATCTGATCGTACCACGTCTCGTGCCCCTCCGGCGGTGCCACGATGTCTGCGTGGTGCGGCTCCTGACGCCCGACGGGATAGTCGGCGTACGACATTTCCGGATGCATGAAGGCGTACTCATCCTCCATGTGGAGCTGGTCGTGCGCGCTGTTGTTGTTCGTGATCGGATCGCCCCCGCGGATGGTGCCGAGCGTGGACGGCTGCGCGGGATCGTCGGAGTCATCGACCGCGGAAAGGTCGGCGTGCAGGGTCGCGCGGGTCACGAACTCGGTGCAGGTCAGCCGCCCCAGACTGTCGCCCTCCACGAGCGTGTTGTGATCGTCTGTCCAGGCCGGACATCCGAGACTGCTCACGCGGCTGTCGGCACCGGACGGGTTCCAGGACACGGCGCCATGCCAGGTGTAATGGCCGCGGAAGGGCACGCCGGCGTCGTCCATCCCGCCTCCCATGAGGTCCGTCATGGAGTTCGTGCCCGGCCCGCTCAGGTTGGGACGGTACTGGTACTTGGTCTCGAGATAGATCATGACGCCTTCCAGCGTCTGATCGGGAAACTCTATCTCATCGTCCTCATCCATGTTGCCCGTGTTGGTGAAGGTGTAGTCGTAGATGATGTAGTCGTCGTGATACTCCTGGCTAAAGGCGTACGCCTCGTTGTAGACGTTCACGCCGAGCAGCGTGTTGGACTCGCGGACGACCATACGGTCTGCGTTCAAGCTCGGGTCGACCTCGTCGACGATGACGACCTTGTCGAACGTGTCGATGCCGTCGACGGTCACGACCGGCGGCTCGAAACGGCTCACGAGCTGCATCGGCTTGGGGAAGAACTGATCGAGGTGGTAGTCCCGCGGGCCGGTATGCACCACGCGCGGCGACCAGACGTCGCCATTCTCGTCGGTATGGCTGGTCGTGCCGATCCACAGGGACTTGCGGTTCACGTGCGCCTGCGGCTGATTGTTCGGCGTAAGGCCCGGATACTCCACGCCCTCCCAGCGCATCACCTCGGGCTCGGCGCCCGTGGCGGAGAGCTTGTGGTGGAAATCGCCGACGTTCAGCCACTTGCGCTGGGCCTGGGCCTCGGCCTCGCCGGCCGGCGTCAGCAGCGCGCCCAGCAGGACTGCAACGGCGAGCCCCGAGATCCACGTGTTGGGAGATGACTTCATAGTTTTCTTTTCAGGGTATATGGGATTCGTCAGGATGGGAGCGAGCGAGATTACAGGCTCACACGGACGCCGAAGCGGACGCTGCGCGAATTCAGGAAGTTGAGGAAGTCGATGTTCGGCATATCGATATATGCCTTCTCCTCGAGGACCTCGTTCACGTAGCTTTCGTCGGCCTGCTGCCACTGCCCGTCCGTCCAGTCCATGTACCGCCCCGTCTGCACCTCGTAGTAGAGCGGGCGCTCGTGGGGCGACGCGATCCCTTCGATGGACGTGACGGCCTCGATCGGCTGGAATTCGACGCCCGGCTTGCGGTAGGCGCCGGGCCGGTCGTTGCCGGGAACGTAGAGGTAGTTGGGGTCGCGTCCCTCGAAGGCGTCTTCGGGCAGGTGGAGCGACATC
>CAZXHQ010000566.1:0-2677 GCA_964640145.1 uncultured Rhodothermales bacterium
GTGACCGCTGCCTCGAGCGCGCGATCGATGCGGGCGAGGGATTCGGTCCAATGGGCGCGCGCGTCGCGGTCCAGCTCATTCGAGGCGAGGGCGGCGTCGAGCCGGTCGCTGATCTCCATCAGCTCGAGGCGGCTGAGCGAGCGGGCGTGTTCGGGGACGGGATAGTCACGGGTGCCGGTGGAGGAGGCCGTGCGCCAGGGGGGCGTGCCGAGCATGAGCCGGACGAGCTGATTCGTATATCGCCGCTGCAGGTTTCTACGGAACGCGTTGGGTGCGGAGCGGTCCTCGAGCTCGCTCCAGATGGCGGCGCTCATCGTCCCCAGCATGTCGCTGATGCGGTAGGACCGATCGGCCGGAGTCCGCAGCTCGGCGTTGAGCATGCGCTGAAAGCGCGCCGGATGCATGAGCTCCTCGATAAAGATCGCGTGGGCCACATCGGCGTAGTCGAGCAGCGGGTAGTCGACGGGAATGCCCGTCGAGACCCCCCAGTGGCTGAACCGGTTCGGAGCGAGCTTGTTGAGCAGGTCCGCGTCCATGGCGAACGCATCGGGGGAGAACACCTGCTCGATGATCAGCTCGAGCGCGGCGGCCTGATCGGCGGCCGAGACGGGCGTGAAGGGCGGCCGCGCTCCGGGATCGCCCTTGTGATCACGGGCTACGTACGCACCGCCGATCATCTTGGCGACCGGGAGCAGCGAGAAGATCCGTTCGTTGATCATCGAGCCTACGGCGCCGCGGAGCAGAGAGTACCGCTCGCCGTCTTCGATGAGCCGGTTCTCGAGCTCGGGAAGGACGTCCGTGACCAGGGCGGCTCGGTCACGAGCGAACGTGAGCGGATCGGAGCCGAGTTCCCAGGCATTCGTAAGGGGATCCACCGCCCAGGGGCCGAGCCAGTTGTCCTCGTCCGTGCCGTACGTATGCAGCGGATCGGAAGCCTGCCTGGCGACCGCTTGCAGTGCAGGCCGTTCGTCCTCAGGTGCGGTTGTCGAGGCGCCGGACCCGTTCGTGCCGTGCTGGACGTCTACGGTCATGTATGCATACTCGATCGCCCACTCGTCGTACGTGCCGACGACTTTGTTCCAGTAATGACCCTGAGCGTCGCGATCGCCGGAAATGTTGACGGGAGCATAATCCATCACGGAGAGGGAGAGCCCGTGCTCGCCGGTGTAGGACGTATCATTCAATCGGGCGTAGTCGATTCCCGATGAGGCCTTGAAGTTGTGCCGCAGGCCCAGCGTATGGCCGACCTCGTGCATGACGAGATCGCGAATCGCGTCTCCCAGGTACTCCTCCGGCACGGGCGATCCGGGAGCGATGCGACCCGTAGCGGCGAGCACGGTGCGTTGAAGGGCGAGCTGATGCGCCTTGCCTGAAGCGGCCAGGCAGAAGTGGTCTCGGGACTCCGGCGGCAGGCTGAGAAAGGAATCGCTCATACGGCGGTACCGCTCAAGTAGCGCCTGCGGCCCCATCTGATCGTAGCGGTTCAGCCATCCGCGGACGAATTCCGACGAAATGAGGATGTCGGCATTCAGGATCTCGCCCGTCCGGGGGTCCACCTGAGAGGGGCCGATGGCGAATCCCATCCGATGCGCAGCAGACCATCGAACGGTCGAGTAGCGGATGTCTTCGGCGCTCCAGGTGGAGTCGCCATCGGGCGCGTCACGCGCTACGACGGCATTCCTGAAGCCGGCCTTCTCGAAGGCCTTATTCCATCCCTCGATCCCTTCGCGAACGTAGCGCCGGTACTCGGTGGGCACGCTGCGGTCGATGTAATAGACGATCGGCTTGACGGGCTCGGAGACCTCCGCGGACGGATCCTTCTTTTCCAGACGCCAGCGATTAACGAAACGCACGTACGGATCAGGCATCGAATCGCGAGAGAAGTCCTTTCTTGCCGTCAGGAAGTGGCCGACGCGGTCGTCGGCAAGGCGCGGCCGCATGGGCTCCTCGGGCAGCTCGAGGATCGAGTACCGGATGCCTACCGGCAAGGAGCGGTAGTCGGATACGGCGGCGCTTTGGGAGGGGGGCGCGCTGCTCGCCTTGTACGTGAGCGCGGCGTCGATCTCGACGTTTTTCGGGAAACCCTGGACGTTCTCGACGAAGCTCGACGACTTGTCGAAGGAAACGGGTTTGTCGCCGTAGTAGAGTTTGAGCAGGTCCGTCAGGTTCACGTAGTCGGAGCTGAAGAAGTCGGTCAGGTTGATGAGCACGTGCTTCGTCGTGTCGTGGAGGCTCTCGATCTTGGCGACGTGGATGATCGAGTGGCCCACATTGTCGGCAAGCGACGTTTCCATCGGGCTGCCGGCATCGGCGACGAAGCGAGGGTTGCGATGGACGAGGTTGATCTGGTCGCCGACGCGGTCGAAGCGGACGACGGCGGTGCTGTTCAGTCGGAGTCCGTCATAGGCTCCGAAGTCGCCGATTCCCCGACTGAAATGCAAGATCATCCCGAAATCCTTGCCCAGCTGATCGGGAGACAGCTCGGCGTACAGGGTCTGGTCCCGCTTCAGATGCATTTTGACGAGCCCGTCGATCGCGCGGGTGTCTTTAAGAAGCTCGGACCACTTCTTGAACGGGGTCTTCGCGGTGTCGGGAGACGACGCGGCGGATGCGCTGCGCTGTGAGCCGGCCGATTCGCGCTCCGCGTCGCCATGGGGGAAGACGTTTACGCGCGTGC
>CAZXHQ010000567.1:0-2676 GCA_964640145.1 uncultured Rhodothermales bacterium
TGCGACGGAGAAGATCGACGACCCCCGGAGAAAGCTACATGCCTTCTTCGAAGCGCTGGAAGGGCGGACGAGCGCCGCGGTGTTCGGTTGCCCGTTTCAGCTCGCGGCCGGCGAATACCCGGATCCCGGTCATCCGGCGCACGTGCGCGCCCGCGCCCACAAGAGGATCGTGCGCGCCATGCTGGGCGCCTGGGTTCGGTCGGCGGGACTCAAGCATGCCGAACGCACGACGAGCCAGCTGTACTTATTGATGGAAGGTGCGTGGGCCGCAGCTAGAATGCGCCTCGATCCCTCTCCGGCCCCGAACCTCAAAGATGCCGTTCTCCTCATCGTCGAAGGCGGACTCTTCGCTCAGGCGGTAGCCGGGCCGTCGTCCGACGACAACACGAACAATGATTGATGGTGGATGAAACCGCCCAGATCCATCTCGTCCACGACCTCGAGATCCAGCCTGTCGAACGTGGTCAGCCATTCCCGGTGGGTCCTGAGATGGAGATGCCCGGCTTGATGGTCCGTCCGTCCCCCGGATCGGATCGTGTTGGCCAGCCGATCCAGCCATCGAAGAAGCGGGCGTTCCCAGTCACGTACGTAGGTCGACTCGAGGATGACGACTCGGCGACGGGCCACACGTACGGCCTCTTGCAGGACCCGCTCGGCGTCCGCGGCATGGTGCAAGACGAAGACCAGGATCACCGCATCGAATTCGTCCCTCGAAAAGGGCAGCCGACGGCCACCGTAGACCGAATGCGGCAGGTCAGTCCGGTTCATGTCGACGACGTCCACGAGCTGTACCGCGGCGTCGAGCTGCGTCCCCATCAGCCGGCCGACATATCCTTCGCCGGCTCCGACGTCGAGCACGGACCAACCTTTCTGCAGGAACGGGGAAAGCAGCGCTGCCTTCTCGGCGGCTCGCAGGCGGACGATCGGGTCGAAGAGCCTCCGGCGGTAACGAGCGGCCGCCAGCACCGTCCAGCCGGACCAGCCGATGACGACCCACATCCAGTAGGGCCCCCCTGCATAGAGCAGGTAGGTGCCGATCGAGCAGACGGAGAGCCAGTACCAGTGCCAGGACGGACGCCGGGCGGGTGCAACGAGGACGAGAATCCCGAGCAGATACCACGGGTGGATGGTCGTCGAGAGAAGAAAGAAGGCGCCGACCGTCACGGCGAAAGCCCTCCGCGTAGGCCACGTCAGCTTCCAGTCCGCCAGGTAGAGATGAGGCACGAGCAGCACGAACAGCACCCGGAAGGCGGGACCGATCTGCTTGCTCCAGTCCGCGCCCGTGGCTATTCGGAACAGCTCCTTGACCGTGTAATACGGCCCGGCGTTGAATTCGAAGTAGCGGACGTACAGGTCGAGCGATTCCCTCACGTTCGAGAGCACGTCCGGATGGGCGTACGGCGCTGCCAGGACGGCGGCCGCCGTAATGCCGGCGGCAAAGCTTCGCCATCCGTATCGGCGCCATAGAAAGGGCAGGAGGAGGAACGGATAGAGCTTGACCCAACCGGCACACGCGATCCACACCGACGCCCATCCCCCTCTCTTGTTGCGAAGTGCCAGCAACGTGAGACTCAAGAACAAGACCAGCGCCGCTTCCCCGTGGGGTTGCGCCGCGCCGCCTATGACGACGATAGGGTTCCAGGCGTAGAGCAGAAGGGCCTCGGGTCGGAGAAGACGTGCCAGGACCAGCACGGCGGCCAATTCCATCAACGCCAGGATGGCTTTAATGACGAAGTACGAAGCCACCCATCCATACCCGTAGAAGAACGCCCCGACGCGGAAGATGAGCTGCGATGCGGGTGGATAGACCGAGTAGTAAGCCTCCGAATTCAGGTCGTCGAAAATGGGTTCGTCGTGCAGCGGCGCCAGCTCGGCGTC
Source organism: uncultured Rhodothermales bacterium (assembly GCA_964640145.1). Lineage (GTDB taxonomy): Bacteria > Bacteroidota > Rhodothermia > Rhodothermales > VXPQ01 > CAZXHQ01. The sequence goes on from CAZXHQ010000567.1 coordinate 1,879, forward strand.
GGCCGGTACGTAGAGATACGGGTTGTAGCCCTCGGCCTGGACGACGCCGTCCCATACGTATCGGTAGGCATCATCAGACAGCACGGGGGGCAGCCAGAAGACGGCCAGGCGAAAGAGGATCGCCGCAGCGATCACGATCGGCATCGATACGTCGGCGCGGTGCCAGATCAGGGCCGTAAGCATCCCTGCGCCGACGGCGGCGGCTACGAAGCCTTCCCAGGCGGCAGGGTTCGCCGCCAGCACGGACATCAATCCGAACGAAACGGCGAGGAGGACGACCATCAGCCAGGTCCCGCCTGATGGCTTAGCCGGCATGAAAAATTAGACGGACCTTTCTCCCACCCTTCTCGAATTGAACCTCGTCGGCCATCGATTCCATGAACAGAATGCCCCTCCCTCCTTCTCGAAGCAGATTTTCCGAGGCCCGGGGATCGACGGTCTGTTTCGGATCGAAACCGGTCCCTTCGTCCTCGACCTCGACCTCGATGCGGCGGTCGTCGACGTGGATTTTGAAAAAGACCTGCTTGCCTTCGTCAAACTTGTTGCCGTGCTCGATGGCGTTCGTCACCGCCTCGGTGGCGAGTAGGACGACCCTGTAGGCAAGATCATCGTCGGCTACACGCGGACCCAGAAAGGCTTCCGTTTCGTGGACGACCTGCTCGATGCTGGCCAGGTCGCTACGTAACACCATCTCCATCGCGCCGGAAGTGAATGCCTCGTTCGTCATATGGCCTCCAGGGGGGATGCGCAAGATACTCTCTTCCCCAGGTCATGTTCAGGCGAGTGTGGATCCGGCCT
>CAZXHQ010000568.1:0-2674 GCA_964640145.1 uncultured Rhodothermales bacterium
GGTGTCTGCTGGTCGATCTGGGCGGGACTACGTATGCCCTGCCCAAGGGCGACGTCGTCGAGGTACTGACGCTTTCGCCCGAGGACGCTGTCAGCACGTGCATCCGCTTCCAGGGCCAGACCGTACAGCTCGTTCGCCCGGCGGATGTCCTCGGAGGGTGCGTCGAGCGAAGACCCCCCGTTCTCGCCGCCGTGATTCGCCACGAACACCGGACGTGTGCGATCCTGCTCGACGGGCTGCACGGATCGGAGGACATCGTCTACCGAGAGACGGGAGCGGAGACAGACGCGTCGTCCTTCGTATCCGGCGTGACGGCCATCGCCGCCGGGCGAGTCGTGCCGGTAATCGACAGCGCGCGGGTCACGAGCGCCGCGTACTCGTCGTCCCCGCGACCGGTCTGAAGGCCATGTTACGACCGCCCCTTAACTTTCCGTTGCCGAAGACGATACTTCGAGCATGACCACTCCGGTTCACCGTCGTGCCGAAAGGCGAGCGCGCTCGCTGCCGTTTGGAGTCGACACCTGAACGCGCGTCGAATCGAACGCGCGGCCGAGTCGGTCGACCCCCGCCGCAACCGCACGCCGTCGCGGCGTCACGACCACCGCAGCCAATGAGCATTTCAGTATGGAAAGGGGAACTCTTATTGGTATCGGTACCGGATTCGTACTGATCTACGGAGCCATCATTCTCGGTGATGGTTGGGCGATTTTCTTCGACCCTGCCGCCGCCCTCCTCGTGATCGGTGGTACGGTATCCGCCCTGTTCGTGACGTTCTCGCTTTCCGAATTCAGAACCGTCCCGAACCGCCTGAAGGAGTTCCTCCGATTCGAGGAGCCGCAACTGTTGGACTACCTTCAAACGTTCAATGAGTTCTCCCGTATAGCGCGTAGAGAGGGACTGCTGGCACTTGATCGCCGTCTCAGGGATGATACGGACGAATTCATCCGCTTCGGCCTCGAGATGGCCGTCGACGGCATCGAGGAAGCCGAGATCGACGATCTGATGAAAATGCGGATGGTGGAGGAATCGCAACAGCGAGGCTTCGTCGCCAAGTTCTTCCTGAATGCCGGCACCTATGCTCCGGCCTTCGGCATGATCGGCACCCTCATCGGTCTTATCCAGATGATGCAGAACCTCGACGATCCCTCCAAGATCGGCGCAGGCATGGCCGTCGCGCTGATCACGACGTTCTACGGTGCGCTCCTCGCCAACCTGATTTTCCTCCCCATCTCGACGAAGGCGCGGACGCAGCTGCGTCTGGTGATGAAAGCGCGCCAGATGGCGCGTACCGGAGTCCTGGCGATCGTCCGCGGGGAGAGCCCCAGCATGATTGAGAAACGCCTCGAATCGTACCTCGACGGCGACGTCGCCGCCGCCAGAGGCGCCGACGAGGAGCATCTGCTCTCGAGGGCGGCATAAGGGCTCGGAGGTATTCCATGGACGACGTACTGCCGGACGACGAAGGGGACGAGATGCCCTCGGCACCCTTCTGGATGACGACCTTCAGCGACATGGTCACGCTGCTGCTCACCTTTTTCGTGCTCATCGTGTCCATGTCCGAAATAGAGATCATCAAGTTTAGAGAGGCTCTCAGCCATTTCAACGGGCAGCAGTCCGTTCTGGACTACCCTGCCGTCTCGCCGCCCGCGCGGCCGATGGAGGAACTCTACGAATCCCGAGAACAAAGTCTCGACGAGTTGACGGCGTATCTACGAGAGCGGGATCTGGAGGATAAAGTACTCGTCAATCTGACCGCGGAGGGCGTGCACGTCTCGATCACCGATTCGGTCATGTTCCAGTCCGGCCGCGCCGATCTGCTGCCGACCGCCAAGAAGATCCTGATGAAGGTCGCCGACGTGCTCACCCCGCTGGCGCGAGGTGTAACGGTCGAAGGCCATACAGACGACCGGCCCATTCGGACGGCGAACTTTCCGTCGAACTGGGAGCTCTCGGGAGCCCGGGCCTCCTCCGTGGTACGTTTTTTTCTACAACAACCCACCGCGCTCACCCCTGATAAGTATGCCACCATCGGCTATGCTGAGTTCAGGCCGGAGGTCAGTAATGGGACCCCCGAGGGGCGAGCGCGCAACCGCCGCGTCGAAATACGCTTCAGCCATGCCGGAGAATAACGAAATCGAAGCTCCTGAAGACCAGACCTTTGTCGACGTCGAAGAACGAGGTGGGGGAATCATCCAGATCCTCAAGTTCCTGCTTCCAGTCGTGCTCATATCCCTCGGAGGCGGCGCCTACCTGGCCTACCACCAGTATACGAGCCTGGCCGAGGCCGCCGTCACCATGGGCATCGACTACGGCCTTGCGGAGCGCTCCACCGCGGACGTTCCGGTCGAATACGGCGAGTTCACGACGATCGACGATCTGCTGATCAACCCTGCCGGTTCCGGCGGAAAACGTTTCCTAGTCGTCAGCCTCGGCGTGGAGGCCAGGGACGGCGACGTGCTCGCCGAGCTTACGAAGCGCGACATCGTCGTCCGCGATGCCGTTCTACGGCTGCTCAGCCGTCGCACGGCTGAGGAGCTCGGTTCGATCGACCTGAGATCGGAAATCAAGGAAGAGGTAATTTCCGAACTCAACGGCATCCTTCAGAAAGGCGAGATTACCCGGCTGTATTTCACCCAGTACCTCCTGCAGTAGTGCCTCGACAGGATAGGGCGCC
>CAZXHQ010000569.1:0-2650 GCA_964640145.1 uncultured Rhodothermales bacterium
AGCGTCCGGAACGTCCTGGTGGGCCCGTAGGCCGCCTGCTCCCGGTCCGGTCCGTAGACGAGGCGGTAGTAGTAGCGCGTGTTCGGCCGGAGGTCCGCTACGAGCTGCTTTACGATGAAGTCGCCGGCCGCGTCGGCGACAACCCAGTCGGTCCGCCTCGCGTCGTGGAAGCCGGGGTGCGAAGCAATTTCGAAACGGGCGACGCCCTGGGCGCCCGGCACGTCCCCCTGCGCGTCCACGGCCGGGGCGGTGAGGCGCGACTGCAGGATGGCGGTCGCGGCGGTGACCTCGCCTGCCATCTCACCCTGCAGGTGGGCGACGCCGGCGACCGGGCTCGAGGGCGCGGCGGAACGCGAGGCGAGGACGTCGTCCAGCCAGGCCTCGTAGGCTTGCCGCATCGCCGCGAGGCGGCCGGGGGCCGCCTCGGCGCGGTCGCGCGACTCGGCCGGGTCGGCCCCGAGGTCGAACAGGTGCTCGGTCCCTTCCTCGTCGAGGAGGTACTTCCATCCCTCCTCGGAGACCATGGCTCGCTGCGGGGCGAGGCCGGGATCGTCGTAGTGGAAGAAGAGCTCGTCGTGCGCCCGTCCGTCCCCGTCCTCTAGGATGGGCAGCAGGCTCACGCCGTCCACGGGCTGCCCGGCGGCCGGAGACGTTCCGGCGAGCTCCAGGATGGTGGGGAAGAGATCCATGCCGGCGGCCAGGGCGTCGGTCGTTCGGCCTTCCGGAAAGCGGCCGCTCCAGCGCGCCAGGAGCGGCGAGCGGATGCCGCCCTCCCAGAGAAACCGCTTGAAGCCGCTGAACGGCGCGTTGCGCGCCACGACCGGCAGGCCGCCGTTGTCACTCATGAAGAAGACGACCGTGTTCTCCCGGAGGCCCAGCGCATCGATGCGGTCGAGTAGCCGCCCGATGTTGGCGTCCATCGACTCGACCATGGCCTTGTAGACGTCGCGCGTGCGGTTCTCCTGCATCGTGACTCCGCGGTTGCCGGCGCTCGCCCGGTCCTCCGGCCCCTGGAACGGGTCGTGCGGGGCGCTGTAGGGGACGTACAGAAAGAACGGCTCGTCCTGGTGCCGCTCGACGAACGCCAGGGCCTCCTCCGTCGCCAGGTCGGTCATGTAGCGGTCGTCGAAGAGCTCCTTCTCGCCGCGCCAGAGGTCGTGATAGCCGAGCCGGTCGGTGTGCGAGAAATAGTCGATGTTGCCGGCGACGAAACCGGTGAAGGCGTCGAAGCCGCGTCGCGTCGGGAAGTAGCGCTTCGGGTAACCGAGGTGCCACTTTCCGAATATGCCGGTGGCGTAGCCGGCCTTCTTCAGGAGGGACGGCAGCAGCTCCACCTCGTGCGTCAAGCCCATGTCGCGCTCGGCGACGTAGATCACGCGGTCCGTGCCGGTGCGCTGCTGGTACTGGCCGGTGAGAAGCGCCACGCGCGTGGGCGTGCAGACGGGCGCATTGGCGTATGCGCGCGTAAAACGTACCCCCTCACCGGCAATTCGATCGACGTTCGGGGTTCGGATGTCCGGCGCGCCCGTCACGCCGAGGTCCCCGTGGCCCAGGTCGTCGGCCAGGATCAATACGATATTGGGCGGGCGGCCGTCCTGGCCCCGAACGGCCGGCGAGCAGAGAACGGAGAGAAACAACGCTCCCCAGATAGGCAGCCATCGGCGTCGAAGCATATCGGAATGTGTTCTGACGGTACGGTCGGACGGCACGGCGCTGCCTGACAGGCGGGCCGGCTCCGCGAACGGCATCGCCGCCGTGAGCGGTACGAGCACGCCCGGAACGATCACAGCCCGAACTGGAGCGCAAGCCGGTTCACGTCGCCGAAGACGCCGAACTGCGTGTAGGCGTAGTCGATCCCCAGCGCGACCCCGCTGACGTCCGTTTGAAGGCCCGCGCCGAGGCTAACCCCCTGCTCGTCGGTGGGGAAGGCGTAGCCGGCCCGAAGCGATAGCGTGTTCATGAAGGTATACTCCACGCCGGTCCTGACCTGCTCCGCGTAGTCGCGGGGGCGCTCGGCCTGAACCGACATGTTCAGCGCGTGCGTGCTGCTGCTGTACCCGGTGACGTCGAGCAGATTCGCCGAGAGACCCATGCTGAAGGTGAGCGGCAGCTCGAAGTTCTCCTCGGCATAGGTGAGTTCTTGCGCGAAGTTGCGGGCGCTCAGGGCGAAGTTCAGACTCCGGAGACCGGTCCGATACAGGACGCCGAAGTCGATGGCCATCGTATTGATGGAGAAGTCCTGCGTCTCCCGATTGCCGGTCTCGCTGACCGACATCGTCGTCTCGCCGATCGACTGGGCGACGTACTTGAGGTTCGCCCCGACCGAGAACCGGTCCGTCAGGGCGCGAGCGTACCCGACTCCCAGAGCGATCGCCGAGGGACTGTAGGCACCCAGGTCGATGAAGCCCTTCTCATTGTCGGCGCGGATCGTCTCGAGAAAGTGCTCCCCGTAGTCCACGGCCACGAGGGAGAGGCCGACCGTGCCGTATTGGCCGGCGGCGGGACGGTACGCGGCGCTGGCCATGTTATAGCTCGTGCCGGCCAGCCATTCCGTCTTGCCGAGCGCCACGTCGACGGCGTGGCCCATCGTGGCCATCGTGGCCGGGTTGTAGAGCATGGCGATCGAGGAGGCCTCCCGGGCCGTCATCGC
>CAZXHQ010000570.1:0-2644 GCA_964640145.1 uncultured Rhodothermales bacterium
ACCGTGCGTGCGGGCTCGAGCGGGAGGCCGGTGTCGGTCGTGTCTTGGGCCGCGGTGGGCGCAACTGAAGCGCTCACCGTCAGGACCACGTAGAAAAGGACGATTCGCATCGAGGGCGCGAGACGACAAAGCGCTTTCATGGTTCCCGACCAAAGCTAGGCGGCCGTGACCGGAATCGCAATGCAATAGGGGATCGCGTCGACTTCCCACAAAGTCGGATTCCTGCTGAATCCGGTTGCTATCGCTGCCGGTTTCCACTACGTTCGACTTCCACCTCTCAGTCGGGGTCCTCCAGAGTCCTCAACCTACATGGACGTGAAACTACATGGATGCGTCTCCTGCCCCGTTTAGCTGCAGCTACTCCCGTGACGTTCCGGACATCCTCGCGAGGCTCGGCTGCTCTCTGGCCTTAACGACCTATCAGGCGGGCAAAGTAATTCTCCTCAGCCCGGCAGACGACGGCTTGATTCAACTGGCAAGGAACTTCCATCGGCCGATGGGAACGGCCGTGCAAGGTGCCCGCATGGCGGTCGCCGCGCATAATGAAGTCGTGATCCTGGAGAATGCGCCTTCACTGGCCGCGTCGTATCCGAGAAAGCCCAACTATTACGACGCCCTCTTCGTGCCGAGAGCCGTTTATTTCACCGGCGGAACGGACCTGCACGACATAGCCTGGGGCGGAGAGACTCTATGGGCCGTTAATACGCTTTTCTCCTGCCTTTGCCGCATCGATGCGCGCTACAGCTTCCGCCCGGAGTGGAAGCCGCCATTTATACGTGAACTCGCGCCGGTCGACTACTGTCACCTGAACGGGCTCGCCATGAATGCGGACGAGCCCCTCTACGTAACGGCGCTCGGCGCCACGGACACGTCGAGAGGCTGGCGCGATAACCGGCTCACCGGCGGCGTCGTGATGCACGTGCCGACCGGTGAGATCGTTCTGGACGGATTGGCAATGCCGCACTCGCCCCGTCTTTTCGACGAAAAGCTGTATATGCTAAGTGCGGCACGCGGCGAATTGCTCCTGGCAGACCCTGAGACAGGCACGATGGAAGTAATTAATCAGGTGCCGGGGTTTGCGCGAGGGCTCGCCCGACACGGCGACTACCTGTTCGTGGGGCACTCGCACATCCGGAAAAAGCACATCTTTGGAGACATGCCGGTGGCGCAAAACGAGCACTATGCCGGAATCGTGATCGTACATCAGCCGACCGGACGGATCGCCGCCGCCATCCGCTACCACGCATCCTGTGAGGAGATTTATGACGTGCACGTGCTGCCGGGTATGCTCCGGCCGGGCATTCTGGGTGTCGACAACGACGTGCATCGGCAGGCGATCTTCGCACCCCACGGCAGCTACTGGAGTGCGCCGCACGGAGAAGCCGTCGCCGAGCCGCCGCCGAGTCCAGTGACCGACGTGACGCCTTGACCGCATAGACGGTTTACCGGACCAGCAGCATCGTCCGGGCCTGCTCGAAATCGTCTGCCTTCATCCGATAGAAGTATAGGCCGCTCGGCACCAGCTGCCCCGCTGCATCCACGCCGTCCCAGGTTATCTCGTACGTCCCTGGCGCCGTCGGCGCATCGACCAGCATCACTACCTCGCGCCCCGTCACGTCGTAGAGCGTTACCTGCACGTGCGCCGCGTCGGCAACCTGGAAGCGAATGGTCGTCTGCGGGTTGAACGGATTCGGATAGTTTTGCTGCAGCTGGAAGACTTCCGGCACCTCGGCCGTCAGCGTGGTCAGTACCGGATCACACTCGGTCCGGTTGCCCGCGACGTCCTCTACGCGGAGGGCCACGACGGAGCGCGTCGACTGATTGATTTTCTCGGCCACAACGACGATCTCGTCGGTGCTTCCCGGCGGAAAAGCAGGCCACGAAATGGTGGCATTCAGGTCGTTGAGCACGGTGATGGACGCAAGTCCGGATCCAGCGTCCTGCACCCGGATGTCGAGCCGCGTGGGAGGGCCTTTGTCGATGGAAACGATCTCGCAATCGGGCGGGGTGGCGTCCGGCGGCGGGCTCGCGTCGTTGGGAGCCCACAAGATGCGGCTGAATCGGTCATACTCAAAATGATCATGCCTGGGATAATAATGGGGACTGTAATAGCCCACTGGACGACCAAAACCGACGAATAGATCGGCGTCGCCGTCATCGTCGAAATCGACGAAGGCCGGGGCCGTCTTGGAACCACCGGCGGTTATCGGCCGGTCTGAACCGGTAAGCTCGGTAAAGCTCGCGCTGCCCGGCGAGCCGGTGTTCTCGAAGAACCGGAGGCCGCCGCCAGCCGACCCAACGACGGCATCAAAATCCCCGTCCAGGTCGACGTCCGCAAAAGTCGGGATGAGGCGGCCGATATCGTCGTCGCCCTCACGAACCTCGACGAAATATAGAGGATTCTCCGAGCCTGTTCGCTCGATAAAAGAAGCGCTGCCGGGCGAGCCGGTGTTTTCGAAGAAGTGTATGTCGGCGTTGTAATATTCGCCGTTTGCAATGAACGCGTCAAAGTCGCCATCGTCGTCTATGTCCACAAACGCCGAGGCAGCAAGCGATCCGACGTCCACTGCGGCGAGGGGGTTGCCCGTGTCGTGACTGAATTCCGGATCGGTTGCCGTTCCCGTGTTCTCAAAGAACGAGACCG
>CAZXHQ010000571.1:0-2640 GCA_964640145.1 uncultured Rhodothermales bacterium
TCCTCTGGAACCTGATCTCCAATCCCTTCGGCGGCACCGTCTACCCCGTCAATCCGAAGCGGCCTAGCGTTCTGGGAATCAAGGCGTACCCGTCCGTCACGGACATCCCCGACGCCGTCGATCTGGCCGTCGTCGCCACGCCGGCGCCGACGGTGCCGGGCATCATCCGTGAATGCGTCGAAAAAGGCGTCGAAGGCGCCATCGTAATTTCTGCGGGCTTCAAGGAGATCGGTGAGGAAGGACGTCGACTCGAACGCCGGATCAAGGAGGAGGCCGATCGCGGCCGGATGCGTATCGTGGGCCCCAACGTCGTCGGCGTCATGCGACCAACGATCGGTCTCAACGCCACGTTCGCCGGGGGGATGGCCCGGCCCGGAAACGTCGCCTTCATCAGCCAGAGCGGCGCCCTCCTTACCGGCATTCTCGACTGGAGCTTCACCGAAAACGTGGGGTTCAGCTCTTTCGTCTCGGTCGGCTCGATGCTCGACGTCGGGTGGGGAGACCTTATCACCTACCTCGGGGACGATCCGGCTACCAGGAGCATCCTCGTCTATATGGAGTCGATCGGCGACGCACGTTCGTTCCTCTCCGCTGCCAGGTACGTGGCGCGGGAGAAGCCGATCATCGTAATCAAGGCGGGCCGTACCGACGAAGCGGCCAAAGCGGCCGCCTCCCACACCGGAACGCTCACAGGCAGTGATGAAGTGCTCTCGGCCGCCTTCCGCCGCTCCGGCGTCCTTCGCGTCGATTCCATTGCCGACCTGTTCTATATGGCGGAGGTGCTTGCGAAGCAGCCCCGCCCCGGCGGCCGGCGGCTGTCGGTCCTCACCAATGCGGGCGGACCCGGCGTGCTTGCCACCGACGCGCTCATCTCGGGTGGGGGCGAGCTCACGACGCTTTCGGAGGCGACCATGCGCGCCTTCGACGACTTCCTGCCGCATGCATGGAGCCGCGGCAATCCCATCGATGTTCTGGGGGATGCGGACGAGCACCGCTATGGGCGAGCGTTGAGCATCGCGGAGAAGGACGAACACAGCGACGGCCTCCTGGTCGTGCTCACGCCGCAGGACATGACCGATCCGACCTCCGTCGCGGAGGCCGTCGCGCGCTACGTGGGCAGCGATGAATGCTCCGGCAGGAAGCCGATCATCGCGAGCTGGATGGGCGGCGCGTCCGTCGCAGCGGGTGAGAGCATCCTCAACCAGGCCGGCGTCCCCACGTTCTCGTACCCCGACACGGCCGCGCGCGTGTTCAACTACATGTGGCGCTACAGCTACAACCTGCGCGCCCTCTACGAGACACCGTCGGTGCCTGATCTGACTGACGATCGGGAGGCGCGCGAGGCGACGGGCACGCTCCTCGATGCCGTGCGCGGTGACGAACGCGAGCTCCTCACCGAGCATGAGTCCAAGCAGGTGCTCGAGGCGTACGGGCTGCGTACGACCACGTCTCGCCTCGCGGCTACGGCCGACGACGCCGTCGCGGCGGCCGATGAAATCGGTTATCCCGTCGTACTGAAGCTGAACTCATACACCATTACCCATAAGACGGACGTCGGTGGGGTTCTGCTCAACGTCGGCTCGCCCGAGGCCGTCCGACGTGACTTCCAAGCCATACGAGGCGGCCTGGAAGAACGCGGCCTGCTCGAGGGCTTCGACGGCGTGAGCGTTCAGCCCATGATTCAGGGCGCAGGATTCGAGCTGATCGTCGGCAGCAGCATCGACCCGCAGTTCGGCCCGGTCCTCCTGTTCGGCTCCGGCGGCACGATGGTGGAGGTCTACGGCGACCGCGCCCTGGCGCTGCCGCCGCTCACGACGACGCTGGCGCGCCGGATGATGGAGCAGACGAAAATTTACCGGGCTTTGAAGGGCGTCCGCGGACGCGAGCCCGTCGACATGGATGCGCTCGAAAAAGTGCTCGTACGATTCAGCCAGCTCGTCGTCGAGCAGCCCATGATCAAGGAGATCGACATCAACCCGCTGCTCGCCTCCGCAGAAGGAATCCTGGCGCTGGACGCCCGCATCGTCCTCCATGACGCCGGTACGAAACCGGAGGATCTCCCCCGTACTGCGATTCGGTCCTATCCGTATCGGTATGCGATGCCCTGGTCACCCCGCGACGGCACGCCGATCAACATCCGGCCTATCCGTCCCGAGGATGAGCCGGCGCTGGCGGACTTTCACAAGTCCCTCTCGGAGGAGAGTGTCTATCTTCGCTATGCCAATATGATGAAGCTGAGCCAGAGGGTCGCCCACGAGAGGCTCTCCCATTTGTGCTTCATCGACTACGACCGGGAGATGGCTCTGGTCGCTGAGCGGGCCGGGGAGGACGGCGCCGAGGCGCCCGAAATCGTAGGCGTCGCTCGCCTCACCAAGATCGGGGGCACCAACGAAGGCGAATTCGCGCTCCTCATCAGCGACAGGTGGCAGGGCCGCGGACTTGGAACCGAGATGCTGAAGCGGATCGTGCAGATCGGCCAGGACGAGGGTCTCGACCGCATCACGGCCCATATGCTGCGCGAAAATATCGGCATGAGGCGGGTATCCGAACGCGTCGGCTTCCAGCCGGTCAAGGGGGGCGATCCGTCCGATTCCACCATGAAGGTCGCACGCGACCTGGTACCTGCAAGCCCGCCAGAGG
>CAZXHQ010000572.1:0-2640 GCA_964640145.1 uncultured Rhodothermales bacterium
TGGTGGTCATCCCCGCCTTCGGAACCTCGCTCGAGGTCGAACGAAAGCTCGCCGACCGAGGTGTCGACACCGTGGCGTACGACACGACCTGCCCCTTCGTCGAGAAGGTCTGGAAGAAGAGCGACCAGATCGGGGCGCGCGACTACACCATCGTCATCCACGGCAAACGTTATCACGAGGAAACGCGCGCCACGTTTTCCCACGCACGCCGCAGCGGACCGGTGGTCGTCGTGCGCGACCGCGAGGAAGCGGGCGACCTCGCGCGCGTGATTGACGGGGAAGCGGGCTCGGCGTTCTTCTTCGACCGGTTCGACGGCCGGTACTCGGACGGCTTCGATCCGGACCGGGACCTCCGTCGCATCGGCGTCGTGAATCAGACCACCATGCTGGCCTCCGAAACGCAGGAGATCGCCGACATGCTGCGCGCGTCCATGGTCGACCGGTACGGCGAGGCCGACCTGGCCGAACACTTCGCGGACACGAGCGACACGCTCTGCTACGCCACGAATGAGAATCAGAATGCCACGATGAGCCTGATCGCGTCGGGCGGCGACCTGGCCATCGTGGTCGGCGGCTACAACTCGTCGAACACGAGCCACCTGGTGGATCTCTGCCAGGAGCGGATGCCCACCTACTTCGTGCGCGACGCGGACGAGATCCTCTCTCCCCGACGCATCCGCCACTTCCAGGTCCACGCCCGGCAAGAGACGACGACGGAGGGCTGGCTCCCCGAAAAGCGTCCGGTGAACGTCGTACTGACGGCGGGCGCCTCCTGTCCCGACGTCCTGCTCGACGAGGTCGTCCACAAGATCATCGGATGGATGGACGACGTCCGCCCCCTCGACGACGTCCTGGCTCCCTTCGCCCTCGAGACGGCGTGACCCGGTTCTCTCAATCTAGCGGTGCACAGTTCCGCGGAAAATGTCGACCGTCAACTGTCAATCTGTCAACCGGTTTGAATGTGGTACGAAGAGTGGTTCGATCATCCCGAGTACGAGCTGGTCTATCAGGACCGGGATGAAGCCGAGGCGGCGCGGCTCGTGGACTTCGTCGAGCGGGTCGCCGCGCCCGCGGAGGGCACGGCGATCGTCGACATGGGCTGCGGCCGGGGGCGGCACGCGCGTGCCCTGGCCCGGCGCGGCTACCACGTCACCGGCGTCGATCTCTCCGAGCGGGCGATCGAGGAAGCGCGGAAACGGGCCGAAAAGGAGGGCCTGGACGTACTCTTCCGGCGCGGCGACATGAGGCTTCCCGTCTGCGACTGCTGCTTCGACGGCGTCATCAACGTATTCACGGCGTTCGGGTATTTCGACGACGACGAGGACCACGTCCGGGCCCTCCGCGCCATGCGCCGGTCCCTGCGGGCCGGAGGGTGGTTCATCCAGGATTTCTTCAACGTTCCCTACGTGATCGACCACCTCGTACCTCAAGACCGGCGCGTGCGCGACGACGCTGAAATCCGGCAGCAGAGATGGGTGGAAGGGGGACGCGTTCACAAGGAGATCTCGATCCGCACCAACGGAGACGAACAGTCGTTTCGCGAGTCCGTCCGCCTCTACACCCTCGACGACTTCCAGGCGATGTACGAGGAGGCGGGATTCGACCTCCTCGAGACGTTCGGCGATTACGAGGGCCGTCCCTACGGCGACGAAACGCCGCGGCTGATCCTGCATGCGAGAAAACCGGTACGCGCGGATGACTGCTAGCCTTCGCCTGACAGCGGCCCTGCTTGTCCTCGTCTGGGCCGGCTGCGATATGTTCTCGCCGCGCACGCCGGATCCGCCGCGCGACGACGCGGGTACGTACATCCAGCCCTCGACGCCCGAAGACGTCATCGAGAACGTCCGATCGGCCGTGGCCGAGATGAACGCGCGGAACTACCGGCGCTCGTTCGATCCGGACCTCCGGTTCGAGCCTACGGAGTCCGCCGGTGCGCGAGATCCGTCTCTGTGGACCGGATGGGGCACGCAGGAGGAAGAGAGCTATTTCCGGTCGATGGCCGAATCGGCGCGCCTCACGGCGAACAACGAGCTCCGCTTGAGCGACGTCGAGCAGACGGCCGGCGCGTCCCGCTTCGACGTCGACGCCTCCTATACGCTCGTGGTGAACCACCGTCAGGGCGACCTTTCCGAAACGCTCCGGGGCCGGCTCGTCTGGGCCATCGAACAAGGGCAGGACGGCCTGTGGCGCATCACGCGCTGGACCGATCGATCGGCCGGCGATGCGGCCTCGTGGAGCGACCTGAAGGCCGCCTTTATTAAATAGGGTTGAAGGTTGAAGGTTGAAGGTTTCTCGGTCCTGATCGATCTGCCGGAGTCGAAGCAACCTTTGACCTTCGACGTTCCACTGAAGTACGCGCAGTTGGTAGGTCAGCAGCTGGCAGTTCTTTCGAGTTGGCGACACCCGGCCTACGAAGAAGCTGGTGGACCGCCAATCGCCTGACGGCCGACGGGATCTACGTACGTCAATTCGTAAACACGCTGCCACAGAACACGCTGCCATATGAGGGCCGCTGCATCGCACTCCGTTCGTTCAGCACGCCTCGAGCCGGCGGATCATGCGTGCCTGGATGCGCCCGTCGTCCGGCTCGGTGCTCGGGAAGAGGCCGGTGAGCGAACCGAGGTGCTGCAATGACGATGC
>CAZXHQ010000573.1:0-2629 GCA_964640145.1 uncultured Rhodothermales bacterium
TGAGCACCTTCGTCCTAGGAGTCGTGCTCGGCGTTCTGATTTCGAAGAAGTAGCTTGCACGAACCTGTTCGTACCGATCCAATGCCAGAAGCCACACCGCAGGAGACCGGTCTGGGATCCACCGATGCCGGATCCACGCGAGCGGGCGCCGCAGCACGTCGGCCGATGCGTTCCAGGCGGCAAAGACGTACGGCGGGTCGCAGTCGTCGCGACGACGTCTTGTTTCAGGACCTCGCCCAAGAGTGGATCCGAGCTCATCAAGACGCGGCCCTGCTGGCGGCATTCGCCGTCGGCGTGTTCATAGGCGCGTGGATGCGGGAATAAAGGGCGCCGTTCGCATCGATTCAACATTCTGAAGTACGTTTATAGCTGGAGGTACCATCCGTGGAAGAGCAAGATAAAGCCGGAGTTGATCAACCGTATCCGGACGGAAATGTGCGGGCCGAATCGACCGGCGACGAGTCGGCCGAAGAGTCCAGTGCGGCCCGCCGACGACAGCTCGACGAGCTGACCCAGGCCTACGAGCGGGCTCGGGACGAGCTCAACGATGCCGTTCGCTCCCTGCGGGCCGAAGTGGCCAGGATCGACCTGGAGCAGGCTCGCACCCGGGCCAGGAGCTGGGTGGACGAGAATCCGGTGCTCGCCGTATTCATCGGCGTCGGCGCCGGCATCGTGGCGGGTCGACTCCTGTCGACTGCTTTTCACAGCGAACCGAAGACCCTGTCGGATCGTGCCCGCTACCGAGCCGATGAGCTGCGCGGCAGGGCGGGCGGTCTTGCCGACGAGCTGGGAGCGGCGCTGGCCTATCAGCTCAGTCGAGCCGCGCGGTCGGCAGGAGACGCGGGCGGCTACGTAGCACATCGCGGCGCCGACGTTGCCGAGACCGTGTCGAAGCGGGCGCGGGAGGTCGGAGAGGACGTCTCCGAGCGGGCCCGTCACGCCGGGAAAGAGTTTTCACGTCGGGCCGAGAACGTGGGGCGAGACGTGTCGCGGCGGACGATTCACTGGTCGGAGGATGCTTCCAGACGGGCCGAGGAGATCGCCGAGGGCCTCGCCGATTCCACGGCGCACTCGGTTCGGGTTCTCGAAGAAGCGACCGACGAACTTTCCAAGACGCTCAAGAAGAGCTCGAAGAAGGCCCGAAAAAAGGCAAAGAAGCGAGCGGACCGCGGCCTTCAATTTTCGGACACCGTGGCGAATGCGGCCCGCACGGCCGTCGCGGCGGTCGTCGTCAAGAAGGTCAGCGACTGGATGCGGGCTTTTCGATAAGACGGGGCCCCTGCGGGCGCCGTAGTCGAACCCCGTCAGCGCGCGGCGCGGATCTCCCGGTCTGCGCCGCACGTATGTCGGGACAGCATCGGAGATGACATCCGTCCGGCCAGTTCGTATACTCATTTCTCTGCCGGCCGTTTGGTCGTCGGGTTCCTCGACAGGCATGCGCGGCCGTTGCCGGAGAGGTCGCTCTGCCGGGCCGGCAGCATCATTCGTCGCTTCATTCGTCCCATCATACACCGCTCGTGAGTATTCTAGCCGTAGGAACGGTCGCGCTCGATTCCATCGAGACCCCGTTCGGATCGGAGGACGGCGTACTGGGAGGCAGCGCGACCTACATCACGCTTGCGGCCCGCTATTTCACCGACGACGTGCGCCTGGTCGGCGTCGTCGGCGGAGATTTTCCCGACTCCTACATGGACGTTCTCAGGCGCCGCCGCATCGACCTGCGCGGGTTGGAGGTCGATGCGGCCGGCAAGACGTTCGCATGGTCGGGCCGCTATCATTATGACCTCAACGAGCGTGATACGCTCGCAACGCATCTGAACGTGCTGGAGACGTTCGATCCGGTCGTCCCCGACGCCTACCGCGACAGCCGGATCGTCTGCCTCGGTAATCTCGATCCGTCGACCCAGCGACGCGTTCTCGAGCAGGTAGACGCTCCCGAGCTCGTGGTCTGTGACACCATGAACTACTGGATCGAAAACGCGCCGGACAGTCTGCGCGAGACGCTCGCGTTGGTCGACTGCCTCATCATCAACGACGCCGAGGCGCGCGAGCTGGCTGAAGAGCCGAATCTGGTACGCGCCGCCCGGAGCATCCGAGAGATGGGCCCGGAGGTGCTCGTCATCAAGAAAGGGGAGCACGGCGCCCTGCTCTTCATGGATGAGACGATATTCAGCGTGCCGGCGTACCCACTGGAAGACATCCAGGATCCCACCGGAGCCGGCGATACCTTCGCGGGCGGCTTCGTCGGCTATCTGGTCCACGCCGATGATCAGTCGGCGGATGCCTTCAAGAGGGCCGTCGTGTATGGGTCGGCGATGGCCTCCTTCTGCGTAGAGGCCTTCGGTCCCGGCAAGCTGTCCGCGTTGTCGGAAGGCGAGGTGCACGGTCGCGTAGAGGCGTTTCGCGCCCTGTCGGCCATACCCGCCTTCACGCCCATCTATTCGCAGTAGCGATGCCCGAAACGGTGAGTTTCTTGACGTGGACGCACACGAAACGGCGGGAATTCGACCGGACCGCTCGGTCCGCGCCGGCACTACGTCGATGAGGCGCTTCGCGATGCGGACGTCGTGCGTCTCATCGACGAACAGCGGAAGCGCTCGGATACGGTGCTGGGACTCTATGCGACGCT
>CAZXHQ010000574.1:0-2624 GCA_964640145.1 uncultured Rhodothermales bacterium
GCACGCACTCACCCAAACGTACTCAGTTATGGAATCGAAACCCTCGTTTTCTACGCAGGCTCTGGTGATCCTCATCGCCGGCAATGCCGTGCTGGTGGCCGTCGCCCTCATCGCGGCGGCGTGGCTCGTGGTCACCGCCGGCGCCGTCATTACGGTCGCTCTCTGGCTTGGCCTTCGCAGCGCGGCGGCCCGAGCGCTCGACCGGGCGCATCGTATCGGACCGGCGCAGCGCGGCCCGACGGAACAGCCAGCGGAAACAGCCCTGCACGCGACGCAGCCGCCGGAAGGCGCGGCGATCCAGATCCTGTCCATCTTTCAGCGAAAGGGACGGCTTATCGATTTTCTCCAGGAGGATATCCGGGCTTACGGCGACGCTCAGATCGGTGCCGCCGTCCGCAACGTGCATGAGGGTTGCCGTCAGGCGCTCGAGGAGCACGTGACGCTGGTACCGGTCATGCCGCAGCCGGAGGGAAGCACCGTCACCATCGAGCCCGGCTTCAACGCGCAGGAGATTCGCGTGACGGGCAGCGTCGAGGGTGATCCGCCCTTCACCGGTGAGCTCCGTCATCGCGGATGGCGCATCGAAAAGATCGACCTGCCGGAGCTGATGCAGGCACAAACCCGTGTGGTCGCTGCCGCCGAAGTGGAAGTGTAATTTCGAGACGTGCACCCTCCGTCGTCGAACGGCGTTCGCCGGGAGTCTGCCCGATCTTCTTCACATCGTTCCTGATCCGGAATACGGAGGCGTCGAGGAATCACCGGCAGTCCTACCGGTGGCAGGAAGGAATCGAACGCCGCATGTCAGACCCCAACTCTCAGAGCATCATGATCGACTCCCGGTACATTATAGGCATCGATCTCGGCACGACGCATTGCGCGCTGGCATACACCGACGCGGCGCTCGACGACCCTGAGATCCGCGTGTTCGATATTCCGCAGGTGGTGGACGTGGCCGAGGTGCACGCGAAGCCGCTCCTGGCCTCCTTCCTCCTGCTTCCCGGTCCGCACGACGTTCCGCCGGGTGGACTGGCCCTGCCGTGGGCGCCGGATGCCGATGCGGCCGTCGGCGCCTACGCCCGCGAGCGCGGCGGCGAGCTGCCGAGCCGGCTCGTCGGCTCGGCAAAGTCGTGGCTCTCGCACACCGGCGTGGACCGCACCGCGCCGATTCTGCCGTGGGACGCGCCCGAAGATGCGCGCCGCGTCTCGCCGGTCGAGGCATCGGCCCGCTACCTGGAGCACCTTCGTAACGCGTGGGATCACGAGATGGCAAAGGAGGATCCGGAGGCGCGGCTAGAACATCAGGAGATCTACCTGACCGTCCCCGCCTCCTTCGACCCGGTGGCGCGCGAGCTGACCGTGGAGGCAGCCCATCGGGCCGGCCTCCGCAACCTGACGCTGCTCGAGGAACCGCAGGCTGGGTTCTATGCCTGGATCCGTGGGCAGGGCGACGTGTGGCGGGAGAAGGTTTCGGTCGGACAGTCCATCCTGGTCTGCGACGTGGGAGGAGGCACGACGGACTTCAGCCTGATCGAGGTCGTGGAGACGGACGGAAGCCTCGAACTCCGGCGTGCCGCCGTAGGAAACCACATCCTCCTCGGCGGCGACAACATGGACCTGACGCTGGCCTACCGTCTCCGCGCCAAGCTTGCGCAGGACGGTATCCAGCTCGACAACTGGCAGTTCCGCGCGCTCGTCCACCAGTGCCGCAGGGCGAAGGAGCGCCTGCTGGCCGACCCGACGCTCGAGGCCGAGCCGATCACGATCCTGGGGCGCGGCTCTTCCTCGCTTATCGGCGGAACCATCCGAACGGAGCTCACGCGGGAAGAGGCGGAGAGCATTCTGGTGGATGGCTTCTTCCCGCAGGTCGCGGCGGACGAGCACCCGCAGCGCCAGGCACGCATCGGCGTGCGCGAGATGGGCCTGCCATATGAATCGGATCCGGCCGTAACGAGGCATCTTTCCGGCTTCCTCGGCAAGCACGCCTCCGGTGACGGCGCGGCGCCCCATCCGTCGGCGGTCCTGTTCAACGGCGGAGTCATGAAAGCCGGTGTCCTTCGCGACCGCGTTCTGAGCGTCCTCCAGGGCTGGAGCGGCGACGCCGATCTGCGCGAGCTGCCGTCGGCCGGTCTGGACCTTGCCGTCGCTGTCGGCGCCGCCTACTACGGTACGGTGCGGCGCGGCCGCGGGATCCGCATCCGCGCCGGGGCGGCACGCTCGTACTACATCGGCGTCGAAAGCGCGATGCCGACGGTACCGGGCGTGCCGACGCCGGTGAGTGCGCTCTGCGTCGTCCCCTTCGGTATGGAAGAAGGCACGGCGGCCGAGATCCGGGGCCGCGAGTTCGGACTGGTCGTGGGCGAAGATGCCGTCTTCAATCTGCTCACCTCGAATACGCGCAAGAACGACGACCCCGGCGCGGTCATCGAGGACTGGAGCGGGGAGATCGAGGAGGTGGCGACCATGGAAGCCCATCTGCCTGCCACCGAGCCCGCGTCCGGGGGTACGACCGTACCGGTGTACCTGGAAAGCCGCGTCACCGAGGTCGGAACGCTCGAGCTCTGGTGCGTCTCCCGTGACGAGGACCGCCGCTGGAAGCTGGAGTTCGACATCCGCGAGCAGCCGGC
>CAZXHQ010000575.1:0-2624 GCA_964640145.1 uncultured Rhodothermales bacterium
CCGGTGGCGGCGTCGAGGGCGACGGCGTTGACTTTGGGCGTGGTGAAGTACATCAGCCCGTCGACGATGATCGGATTGCTGTACATGGACGGGCCGTTCGGATCCCCGTGGCGATACTCCCAGGCCGGCTCGAGCAGATGGACGTTCTCCGTAGTGATGTCGTCGAGCTCGGAGTACTGGATGCCGGACTTATCGCCGCGGTAGATCGCCCAGTCGGTATAGTTGTCGTGGCGGTCGCGCCAGGCATCATCCTGCGCCGCCTGCGAGGTACAACCGACGAGGATGACGAGGGTCAGGAGATATGGGATGGGATGCTTCATGAGATTCGGTCCATCTGGCAGCGTCGAGACGTGATCGGTTCGTGCACGTTCGAGGTCATTCCTCGCCGGTCGCGTAGCGTACCCACGCGCGCGTCAGGTCGGCCAGGTCGCGCTCTCCCGTATACACGATCAGGCGGTATCGGATGGTCGTGCGTTCTCCTTCGGCGAGCGCCCAGTCCCCCAGAATTTGCCGCGAGGGGCCGACGCCCAGCTCGCCGTCGACGCGCCAGGGCGTCGGGAACGCTTCGTTGTCGGGGTGATCGAGAATGGCGATGTGGCCCGGGTCCTCGCGGCCGTCGATGGCGACCCCGACATCCGTCCAGAGGGCCCGCCGTCCCTCGGCTTCGCCGTTGCGCCGGCCGCCGGAATTGACCACGTCGCCCTCGATGCCTTCGCGCCACGGCATGCGGAGAAACAGTCCGCCCACGTAAAACTCCCCGACCGTCACGTCCGTCAGGGCCTCACCCGTCCATTCGAGATCCAGCAGCATCTTCCCCTCGCGCTGGCGCAGGGACCAGTCCTGCGTTTCGGTAAGTACGGCCTCGCCGTTCTCGTCGAGCAGATCGTAGACCGTACGCCACCTCACCTCCGGTCCCCCCGCCTCGAGGACGGCCGCGGAGACGCGCCGGTAGTGCTCGCTGCGCCACCCCATGAAGAAGTCCCGGCCGTTGACCTCCTTCAGGCCCCAGTAGAGCCCGGTCTGGTGCGGATGGTGCGCCGGCCGGTACTCGGTGAGGATGCCGTTGCCGTCCGGCGCGACGATCGGGTGGATGTAGGGCCTGTCGCTTTCGCGGACGTGCTGCACGAGGGAAAGCTCGGCCTCGCCGCTGCGAAAGACGGAGATCGTGCCGGCGTCGCGGTCGTGTTCGACGCGGAAGACGACCTCGTCGTCTCGCGGCACGTCTACGGCGCCGGCGAGCAGGGGGATCGCGATGAGCAGGGCCTCGATCATAGCGCTCGGATCTTGATGCTCCGGTAGGCCACCTCGCCGTCCTTCGGCGCGAGCAGGATGCGGCCGGCATCGGGCTGGTCCGCGCCGCGCCGATAGGCCAGGATTTCGTGGCCGTTGAGCCAGTATTCGACCATGCCGTCGGGACGTGCGCGTATCACGCCCTGATTCCAGTCGCCCGCCTCGAGCTTCTGCGAGGCCATCCGGCAGTACTGGGAGGGCCCGGCGGATGCGTCGTATCCATCCACAAGATAATGGACGCCGCACGTCGCGTTTTCGCCGTCCGGCCGGAAATCGAACTTCAGCTCGAACGACGCGAACGCCTCCGTGGAGGCGACGGCATTCCGAGCGCCGGGCCGCGACGTCAGCACGCCCTCCTCCATCCCCCAGTCTTCGTTCGGAAAGTCCGACCCGTCCGCGTGGGTCCACCCCGCGTCCGAACGGCCGTCCCACAGCAGCTCGAACCCCTGGCGTCGCTCCTGCTCGGAGACGTGATTCGGGATGAGGTTGACCACGAAAATGTCGTCGAGCGGTGTGGGCTCCAGGTCACCGGTCCGGATGCGGAGATTTCTGAAGCGGATCTGATGGCTGCCCGGCGGATCGTTCGGGTTGTTGGCGTGCAGCTGCAGCCCGATGAATCCGCGCGTGGTCTCGTCGTCGACGAGGTGGGCGGTCGGGACGCCGTTGACCCACACGCGGTTCGTCGTGCCGATGGCCTCGATGCGGTAATGATTCCAGGTGTTATTGACGAAGGCGTCTTTGGCCTCCGGATTGAGCTCCAGGACGTAGAGCCATCCGCGCCGCGCTTCGTCGTAGATGCTGCCGCTCCACCGCTGGGGCTTCGTGTCGATCTCGGCCTGATAGCCGTGGACGCGGTAGTCGTCGTAGTCCGCGTGGCTGAGGCTGCGAAACTGGATGCCGGAATTGTTCATCAGGACGTCGACCTTCACCTCCAGCTCCAGAATGAAATCGCCGAAGACCTCGTCGGTCGTCAGGAATCCGTTCGGCTCGCCGGGGACGGTGGTTCCGACGATCTGTCCGTCGACGGCTTCGAAGACGTGGTCCCCGTTGAGCTCCGTCCAGCCCGTGAGATCCTCCCCGTTGAAGAGGCTGCGCCACGGTCCGTCCTGGGCCTGCGCGGCGCTTCCGATCAGCAGCAGGACGGCCAGGAGTGCGGTCGCGCCGGCTCCTCTAGCGGTCGTCATGGTATGGTCGTCATGGTATGGTGCATTGGCGTCTCGTACGGATGTCGCCGGGGACGTTCGGCTGAAAGGATAATAAAATAGCCGGCCATGCGGTAGCCGGTCTCCGGACGGTTTGTCGTTTGCGAGCCGCCGTGCCGAGTTGCGA
This sequence comes from uncultured Rhodothermales bacterium, assembly GCA_964640145.1. Taxonomy (GTDB): domain Bacteria; phylum Bacteroidota; class Rhodothermia; order Rhodothermales; family VXPQ01; genus CAZXHQ01. The sequence goes on from CAZXHQ010000575.1 coordinate 2,620, forward strand.
TCCGC
>CAZXHQ010000576.1:0-2622 GCA_964640145.1 uncultured Rhodothermales bacterium
CTGAAGAATATCCTCTAGCTGCTTGCGAATCGGCTCCATGAGTTCACGGTTCGGGAGTGATAACGTATCATCAGTGGTGAACGATGCCTCCTCCGAAATGGTTCGTGCGGCGGGTACGGCGAGTGCGGCGGGGCGCATATGATCATCTGTGCGGCGGGGGCATCCGTCGGTTCGTCCGGACGCATCGCAAAGCGACGGATGCACAGGGCGGCGCCGCGGGTGCGTGCCCTCAGTCGGTCAGAAAGTCGACGACGACGGCCGCGAAGGCGTCCGGCTGGTCGGCGTGCACCCAGTGTCCGGCACCTGCCACGCTCTCGATCCGTGCACGCGGGAAGAGTCGCTCGATCTGCGTCCGGTCCTCGTCGCCGACGTAGTCCGACCGCTCTCCGCGGACGACCAGCACGGGGTCGTCGTACGTCCGCCCGTTCTCCACGGCCTCGTTGATCGCCTCGTAATTCCGATGGATGATATCGAGCGCCATCTGCCAGGAATACGCTCCGGCGTCCCTGTCATAGGCGAGGTTCTTCATCAGGAACTGGCGGACGGGCTCGGAGGAGATCTTCCTCCGGAGCTGCTCCTCCACGTCGTCGCGCCTGTCGACATCCGCAAAATCGACCGATTTGAGGGCCTCGAGAATCGGGAGGTGCTGGGGAGGATAGGCCCGCGGCGCGACGTCCACCACCACGAGCTTCGACACCCCATCGGGATGCGCAAGCGCATAGTGCATGGCCGTCTTACCGCCCATCGAATGGCCCAGCAGATGCGCCTCCGACAGGTCGCGTCGGTCAAAAAAGTGCTCGAGGTCGGCCACCATGGCCGGGTAGTCGAAGCGGTCGGCATGGCGCGAGCGGCCGTGGTTGCGCAGGTCGACGGCGTACACGGAAAACTGATTGCCGAAGACGTTGCGGCTCAACGAGTGCCAGTTGCCGCCGGCGCCCAGAAGGCCGTGCAGAATGACGAGCGGGGGCCCTTCGCCGACTTCCCTGCAGTAAAGATCAACGGGCTCGATAGGCATGAACGTCCTCGTTACTCGACTTTCTGCACCCAGGCACCCGGCACGTTCACGCGGAGGGCCTGTCGAATGGCGGAGATGACCACCAGCACGTTCGTCTGCCCGCGATGCTCGTGGACCTCTCCGCGGAGGCCGCTTAGCGGGCCTTCGGTGACGACGACCGTCGCGCCCACTTTGGGACGCGGCACGTAGTCGACCACGGCAAAATCGCCGCCGCTATCGACCGCCAGGCGGATCTGTTCGATCTCCTCATCCCGAACCACGGCGGGCTTTCCCTGAAACGCGACGCACCGCACGATTCCGTCGGTCTGCAGCACGCGGAGGCGATCCCGCTCATCCACCCTCGCAAAGATGTAGTTCCGAAAAAGCGGCTCGACCACCTTCTTCTTCCTGTCGCTCCACTGACGAACGACCGTGTGCTTCGGCAAGTACACCTCGATGCCGCCCTCGTTCAACCGTTTCTCGCATTTCTTCTCGGCACGCGGGAACGTGTAGAAGACGCGCCAGACTCGCTCCTTGGACATATGGTAGAGATGGGGTGGAGTGCGGCCTTCGTCTCGATTCGCGTTCAAAAATAGGAACCGGCAGCTCGCATGCAAGCAGGCAGGGCATCCTCGCAAAATCTTCGTTACCGGACTAACGCTCGAGGAACGCCGCTTCCCGTTCCCTGTTCGTACGGTCGTTCCCTCCGTTTCGATACGGCTACCGCACGAACCCTGTCTGGCGCGGCGATCATGCGCGGCACCCTTCTCCTCTCGATCCTGTTCGTCTTCGGCGCCTGGCCCGCCGAAGCCCAACACGGCGACGAGCCCGTTCGGGCGACGGACCTGCTCAACCTCCGCCAGATCGGCGACGTGCGCGTCTCACCGGACGGCCGCCAGGTCGCCTATACGGTCCGGTCCGTCGTGTCGGAGAGCGACGAGGCCCCGTGGGACTCGCTCTCGGTTCGGACCCACCTCTACGTCGCCGACGCCGTCGGATGGTCGGCGCCGCGGCAGCTTACGCAGGGCGATCGAAGCGCCTCGGATCCCGCATGGAGTCCGGACGGCGAGCGCCTGGCCTTCGTCCGGACCGTCGACGAGACGCCGCAGGTGTTCGTGCTGCCGATGCTGGGCGGTGAAGCGTTCCAGGCGACGGATCTCGAACATGGCGCTTCTGCGCCGAGGTGGTCGCCGGACGGGTCCAGGCTGCTCGTCGCATCGTCGATTCCCCACGCCGTCCTTCGAGACCGGCTCGGCCCTCCGCCCTGGCCGTCGGAGCGACCCGGCAGAGCGCACGACCGTGCGTCTGTCTCTTCGGCGGCGCCCGAAGGGTCCATGAGCAATATTCGAGCGTGGCTCGATCGGAACGACGACGAGGGGAATCCGCGCGTCTTCACGCGCCTCGATCTGCAGGGGGAGCACGAGCTCGAGCCGATGCCGAGCTACCGGCACCTGTTCGTGGTGGACGTCGATACGACGACCGAACCGACGATGATCACGCAGGGGTACGCCGACTTCAGCAGCGGCGCGTGGCTGCCCGGCGGCGAGGGCATCGTCGCGGCCGGACGCGGCTTCGGGACCGTCCATCCCGACAGAACGCACGGCCGGAACCTGTACCTCGTCGCATCC
>CAZXHQ010000577.1:0-2618 GCA_964640145.1 uncultured Rhodothermales bacterium
CGTCCAGCAGCGTGAGAAGCTGGGCGACGATGCGGCGTTCGACCTCACCGGTGACCTCGCCGCGCTTCGGGGCAATCGAGTCGATCTCGTCGATAAAGATGATGGCCGGAGCATTCTGCTGCGCATCGTTGAACACTTCGCGCAGCCGTTCTTCAGACTCGCCGTAATGGCGGCCCATGATCTCGGGGCCGGCGATGTGGAAGAACTGCGCCTCCGATTCACTGGCCACGGCGCGCGCGAGGAGCGTTTTTCCGGTGCCGGGTGGACCGTGCAGAAGCACGCCTTTTGGGGGATCGATGCCCAGCCGCTGGAACAGGATGGGGTGCTTGAGCGGCAGCTCGATCATCTCGCGGACCTGATCGATGGTGTCGCCCAGGCCGCCGATGTCGTCGTAGGTGACGTCGGTCGTCCGCGGCTCTTCCGGCTCGACGTACTGCGGCTTGAGCTCGATTTCCGTCTCCCGCGTGATCTGCACGATCCCGCGCGGCGACGTGGAGATCACCAGCAGGCGGATCTCCTGAAGTCCGAAGGCGCGCTGCTCGTAAAACCGCCGAAAGATCTCTTCGGGGAACAGGTTCTGATCCATATCCTGCGTCCGGCGATACACCGACGTCGATACGACGTCTCCCGCAACGAGGGGCCGCTGCAAAAGCGTGCGGAGCAGCGCCTGTCCCGATCCCATGAGCCTCACGTTCTTCGTGGCCGGCGCCAGCGTCACTTTTTTGGCCGGACTCACCTCGGCCGGGCGCACCTGCACGTAGTCTCCCATGCTGATGTTCGCATTGGCACGAATCAGCCCATCGAGGCGAATGATAGGAAGGCCCTCGTCCTCGGGATACGGCGGCAGCGCAACGGCCGCCGTCGACCGCTGTCCCGTGATCTCGATGATTTGCCCCTGCTGGAGCCCCAGTTGCTGAAACGCGCTCTTTGCCAGCCGGGCCGTGCCCTTCCCGACGTCGCGCTCGTTGGCGCCCGCTACCTGCAGGCGGACTCCCTCCGAATTTGCTTCCGCCATCATCCTTCTACGTATTTTGGACGGCTTCGAGGTTGAGGGCCGTTGATGAATCGCAACCCTCCGACGGCCCCGTGTACGTCGGGCAAAAGGCTTTTAGTAGGTCGGTACGATCGGGGTGCCGCCTGATACCGTGAGCTCCAGCTCCATGCCTTCGGCCTGATGATCACCGAGCGGGCAGTAGACCGTATAGGTCCCCTCCTCCAGATCCATGCGGAGGGTATTCGTATCGCCGGGCTGGAGGTTGGTCTCGAACACTTCTTCGATGCCCTGGCCCTCCACCTCGAAATTGTGAGCGATCTCGCCGGCGTTCGTAACCCGAAACACGGTCGGGCCCGGCTCGAGGCTCGACGGCATGTCGATGGTGAATGCTTGGAGTCCGACCTCCACCGTGTCGGCGTCGGCTGCAAACGCAGACGCATCCGTCCCCGCCTCCGGATCCATCGTGAGCGTATCCGACTCGAGGCCCTCCGCGTCCGGGCGGTCGGTGCACGCGCCCAGTGCGATCGATACGATCAGTACCGAGACGAACGTTACGAAGCGCCGTACGCTGGGCGACGGAGCCGAGGATGTTTTTCGCCGGTCGTTCATGGCATCTATCGAGCTTGTCCGAACGAACAATGACGGTGTACGTAGGCCGCCGAGCTTATCGTCGGTTCTCGGTGACCGTACGGGACCTCACCGGCACGGCCTTGCAGAGTTTCGCAGCGCCGCCTTTAGTCGTCATAGTGTTACATGACCTTATCGGGACCGGCGGCACGAAGCCGGGTCGCCCGAAACGTTTGTCGCGACTGGAGCAGTAGCGGCATACTCCGCAGACGCGGCTTTCAGAGGCCTCGCGAAAGTCGTAACCAGCATGCAATACAGGTCGTCGTTACGAGACCCGAGGAATCGCTTCGACGGCCCGCTCATTCAAACAACTGACGCGACCAGGACTATCGTTCAAACGAAGAGAGGACATTATATGAAGCTGGAAACGCTGAAAGATCTCTACCTCGAGCAGCTTCGCGACGTATATAATGCGGAGAAGCAGCTCGTCGAGGCGCTACCCGAAATGGTAGAGAAGGCCTCGCATTCCGAACTGAAAGAAGCGTTCGAATCGCACCTCGAAGAAACGCGGACCCACGTCGAACGGCTCGAAGGCATCTTCGCCTCGCTGGCCGAAAGCGCGCAGGGAGAGAAATGCGAGGCCATGGAAGGCCTGATCGAGGAAGCCCAGGAGCTGCTGGAGAAGGAAGCGGAGGCGGACGTATTGGACGCCGGGCTCATCTCGAGCGCGCAGCGCGTCGAGCACTACGAAATCGCCGCATATGGGACGCTGGCCACGTACGCTGAGACGCTCGGCCGATCCGAGGACCACGACATCCTCGGTGAAACGCTCAGCGAAGAAAAGGAAGCGGACCAGAAACTCACCAGGATCGCGAAGAACATCGTGAACCCGGAGGCCGCCGTGGCCTAAGAGCGTACATCATTTCGCACGTACGGTAGCATATGCGTGCCGCTGCATCGCACTCCGCGTCGTGCCGGCGCCTCGCCATTGAGGGACCTTCATGGTACGCTACCGTATGTACCGAATGATGTACTGTCTAAGCCCATTTCCCGCCAT
>CAZXHQ010000578.1:0-2617 GCA_964640145.1 uncultured Rhodothermales bacterium
ACGTATCGGCCGTGATAGAAGGTGCCGACGGCCGTGGCCCGCCATTCCTGCACGTCGGACGACCGAATCGACGTGCCCGGCGGGCCCAGGTCGGAATGCAGCCGCGCGTACGAGACGGTCAGATCACCCACGAACGGCACGGTCTGCGGCAGCGACATCAGACGCGCTCCGATCGCCTGGTTTCGCCATCGTAGCTCCTCCTGGGAAGGGTCGTCTGCCAGCGCGGCCAGCCTCCCGCGGTCGTACGTGTTCAGCGCCGTGACGGAGAGGCGCGTCGTCGCGCTCGGCGCCGCGTGAATCTTCGCGAACAGGTCTCCGAATCGGTACGGGAGCGACACGTCCATATACCGCCCGGCCCCCTCTTCGAGAAATGACTGCCGGACCGACACCAGTAACGACGCACGCCTCGGCATGAGGGGACCTTCCAACTGCAGCGTACTCACGAAGGGCGAAACGGAAACGGCTCCTTCGTAGGATCGGTTGTTGCCGTTCCTGCTCGAAATATCGATCACGGAAGAGAGCCGCCCCCCATAGCGCGCTCCGAATCCCCCGGCGTGGACGTCGGCCTTCTGGAGGATGTCGGCGGGAAAGGTGGAATAGAAGCCGAGCACGTGGAAGGGTTGGTAGACGACCATTCCATCGAGCAGCACCAGGTTCTGCGTCGGCTCGCCGCCGCGGATGAAGAATTGCCCGCCCCGGTCGCCCATCGTGACGACCCCCGGAAGTGTCTGCAGATAACCGGCCAGATCCGCCGACAGATCGGGGGAGGGCACGAGCTCGACGTCGGCCGCGCGTACCGTCTGCTGCCCCGCCGTGACCGCCGCCAGTCCTGCAGGGACTTCGCCCTGGACTACCACCTCGTCGAGGGCGGCGGCATCCGGCCGAAGGTCGATGTTGAGCGCCCGGACGTCGCCCGCCGCCAGGTCGAGCGTATCTCGGAAGGTATGAAAGCCGACAAAGGAAGCCTGCACGATCCGCCGGCCCGGCGCGAGGCTCGGAAAGACATAACTGCCGTCGCCGCCGGTCACCGTCCCTGTCTGCAGTTCGCCGTCCGCCGACGTCACGAGGACGTTGACCAGCTCCATAGGCCGGCCGGTCTCCGCGTCGGAGACGAACCCGTGCAGGCGAGCGGACTGCGCCTGGACCACGTGCGGAGCGCACCACGCAGCGACGAGTAGTACTCCACACCAGAGTCGTATCCGGTCGACACGCTTCTGCAATGGAGTATGTCTTCTGGTCAGACGAGGACGGAATGCAGCGACCGCAGGAGCTGACGCTCGATTGGAGGAGCTCGCGCTGTCCCAATCTATGCCATCTGGTTCGGAGGATCCATTCACCCCTCGCGTGCCGGCAGGACGTCGCCTCGGCGAAGACGTAGCCATCGGCCTTCGACTGCCGCATCTTCGACCAGATTGCTATGAATCGCCCCCCGCGTGCGCCTCCGACAGGAGTACCGGCGGCTCGGCAAAACCATGACCGAGCGGGTGCGTATCTTCAACAGATCGTACGTCGTACCGGCGCACGGTACTGTCGTACCGCCAACGGTCGACTGGATCGACGCTGCCCGACGGAATGAGACGTAAGCCAAGTGCCTGTCCATCCATGCTGCTCGCTCTCTCGGTCACCACGGGAGCCGTCGTCTTCGCGGCCTTTCTCTTCGTTGCTCTCTTCCGCTCCCTCGACCCGGCCATCGTGCGCGACGACTACCAGGCGTGCGCCGGGAACTGGTACGAGGCGGAGCTGCACAACTGCCAGGACGGATTGGCGGCCGTGCCGCAGCAGCCCGTCAACACGTACACGAACCTCGCGTACCTGGCGGCGGGCCTCTTCCCCGGCGTCCTGCTCGACACGCCGGCATCCTACGTCTTCGCCTTCGCGATGACCTATCTGTGCGTCGGCTCCACGCTGTATCATGGCACGTCAACCCGCTGGGGAGGCATGCTCGATGTGACGGCCATCTACGTCGTGTTTTCGGCCCTGGCCGTCTACGCGGCGGCGGGGCTCTTCCGCCTGCCCGAGTGGCTGACCCCGGCGCTCATGTTTGTGGTGGCCGGTGCGATCGCGTACGTCCTCACGCCTCGCTTCCGTCGGAACATGCATCTCATCATCGGGATCTTTCTGGGCGCCACGTATGCGCTGGTACTGCTGCAGATGGGCCTGCGCGGACAGTGGGCGGCCTGGCCGTACCTTCTGGCTTCCTTCGTCACCTTCGCCCTCGCGTTTCTTTTCTGGAAGATGGACCTGACCCGCACGTTTCCCGTCCCCCGATGGGGACACGGGCTGTGGCACATCCTGACGGCCGTGGCCAGCGGGCTGGTGTTCTACGTGATCTACAGAGCCGGATTTTAGGCCATGCCGGAGCGCCTGGAGGAACCGGTTTCGCGTCAGCACCGGTGAAGGACCGGCTGAGGTCCTGCACGTCCCGATCGGCCTGGGCCGAAAGTGGACGGCCGCGAAGCGCTGATGGCACGCTGCTGCGCCTGCGGGCGACGTCGACCCGCAGTTGTGCTCAGGCCATCCTGCTCGCAGCCTCCGGGGCCCGTGTCTGCTTCGTTCGCGCTCCCTACGAGAAGGAGCGCAGCCGCCGTGCAGACAAGCATGGCCGGTACGTAGACCA
>CAZXHQ010000579.1:0-2606 GCA_964640145.1 uncultured Rhodothermales bacterium
CAGCGCCGAATTCCGGCTTGAGATCGCTCCAGGTTCTTCGCGGAGCTGCAGCGAGGGGCTGTTGCTGGGCGGCGGAGGGTACGATGGAAGGAGGTGGTCCGGTTCGATCTAGTCCGCGTTCGCCGCAATATTCACGGGACGCGCGATAAGATGAAAGGGGTGCCGACGGATTGTGGATAAGTTGGAGGTACGTACGCATTGCGATTCGAACGTACGGGCTGCCGGCGGCCTCCCGCCGCCGTCGACCGGGCACGCTCCTGCGCCGTCGAGGCACTTCGGGTAGCGTTTTCCATTCTCGCGAGGGAGGATGTTTCCCAGCTCCACCTCGTGTACCCACATGTTGCCATACACATCTCGCCATAGTCGTAGGTGTACGAGGCGCGGTCGCCTTCCCTGTACGCACCTCACTTACCTGGGAAAACCTGGCAGAAGGGGCCTAGAAACCGCCGGTCGGGAGACCAGTCTACGATGGCGAAGATGACCTCCGAGAAGGTTCCGGCGAATTCATCCTCCAGTGCACGCCGGAAATCGCGTGCGGTTCGGTGCGGATCATTCTGAAACGCTCCGCAGCCCCATGCGCCGAGCACGAGCGCCGGATGACCGTATGCTCGCGCGATTTCCAAGACCCGCGGGATGCGCTTCGCCAGGAGGTCTCCGGATTCCGGCTGGCCGATCGCCGGAGCGTAGGGTGCGGCGCACGTGATGAAGCTCAGCAGCCAGGGCCGGTCCAGCGCCGTCCCGTCGTCCGATCGAAAGACGGGCACGTCGGGCGAATAGATGGCCCATTCGGAAGAGTCGGGCCGTTCTCGCTTGCGATGCTCCTCGTACATCCGATCGCCGACCAGTGTCTGATAGAGGGCACTCGAGCGGCAGAGCACTTCCTCCTGCGCCCGAGCACCGCGCAGGAAGCCGCCTCCGGGCGTGACGCCGTTGGCGAAATTCAGCGCCGCGGGATGCAGTCCCCGTTCGACGAGCTTTCGCGCGGCCTGGAAGGTCGTCTCGTTTCGAACCTGGATGCGCGTTTCGACAGCAGGCGAAGACGACTCGGGCGCCGGCAGGGAATCATCCGGAGGGATGCTCACCGTTCGCGAGCAGGCGGCCGCTACCTCGGAGCTCCAGTCGACCTTCCGGCCCTTCTCGTCGAGATAATAGCCCTTCTCGGCCGCTTCGACGGCCGATCGGCCGAGCGCGGCGGCCGCGTCCGGCGGGACGTCGAGCTGCCGACGCACCGATGCCGCCAGTTCGTCGGAGTCGACGCAGGGTCGTATCTTGAAGGAAGCGGAGGTCATGGATCCGTCTCGACTCGCCCGATCGGTTATCTCCGAAACGCCGCCTTCCCGCCAACGGTCCCGAATGCTCAGCGCGACGCAGCCCGGAAGCTCCAACGCTGCCGGCTGCCCGTCCGCGGTGCGATCCGTGACCGACGCCGTCGAGAGCTGGCGGGCATCGTAACGCTTATGTGGAATTATCACCGTGCATTTACATGAATGGAACACGGAAGGAAGGGCACCCATTGAGACTGAAAGGTTCGCACAAAAGAACACCGTATTCCAAAGGAGGAAGGCCATGCAGGTACGAGAATTGATGACGAGGCATCCGGAATGCTGCGATCCCAACACGAAGATTGAGGACGTAGCACGAATGATGGTAGAATGCGACTGTGGTGCGATTCCAGTGGTCGAGAGTCAGGAGGCAAGACGCCCAATAGGCATCATTACCGATCGCGACATTGTCACGCGCGTCGTGGCGCGGGGCGAGAATTGCTCTCAGCGGCAGGTTCGGGCCGCGATGACCGAAACGACCGTGACCATTTCGGAGGATGCCGATATCAGCGACGCTGAGGCAAGAATGCGGGACAACCATATTCGCCGCATCCTCGTGGTTAACGACAGTGGTGAGTGCATCGGCATCGTCTCCGAAGCCGACCTCGTGCGGAAGCTCTCCGGCGAGGAGCTGGAAGATATGTTGCGGGGTATCTACGAACCGATGCAGGAAGCGTCGGCTGCGTAGTCTTGAGCCTGGCGAGAGGGGACTCATGCGTAATGATCCCAGCAATTCGGGCGTGGCGGCCCGCTCGACCTGCCGTCGTTGCGGCAGCGTCATCGACTCGTGCCCGTAGCTCAGTTGGACAGAGCATCTGACTTCGGATCAGAGGGTCGGGGGTTCGAATCCTCCCGGGCACGCCGCAGGATGGTTTTATGAGCCAGATCCGTAGACGGCTGCTGTTGACGGTGCATGGCGTCGTTCGTCGTCAGGAGTCGTGCGCATCCGCGCATTTCGCGGTGCTCGCTCCGATGAGCGCATTGCTACGGATGTCGGCGCTCACATACGGAGAACGTCATGAAGCTGCTTTATCCCCTCCTCACGGCCGTACTTCTGACGGCCGTGCCCGCCGGCATCCTCAAGGCACAGACGCCGCTGGATGAGCCCTACGCAGTCGAGTACTACTACAAGGCCCGGTGGGGCCACGCCGATGAGTTCATCCGTCTGTACCGCAAGAACCACTATCCGATTCTCGAGCGCCAGGTCGAAACAGGGCGGTTTCTCAGCGTCTCGGCCGTGACGCCGCGGTATCACATGACCGAGGATGCGCGGTGGGACTACCG
>CAZXHQ010000580.1:0-2599 GCA_964640145.1 uncultured Rhodothermales bacterium
TCTTCATCATCGCCTCCTGCTGCTTCTGGGGGTTGTCCCCATACTTCTCCTTGATTTCCTCCATCTTCGGCTGAAGCTCGCGCATGCGCGCCATGCTTCGATAGGAGGTCTTCGTTAGCGGGTAGAGGACCAGCTTGATCAGAATCGCAAAGATTATGATGACCAACCCGTAGTTGGGGATGAAGTTGGCCAGGAACGTGAAGACGGGGATGAATACGAACTTGGCCAGCGGACGCGTCATCCATTCGAAGAAGTCCCAGCCGTAATCGACCATGTCGTAGAGCCCGAGCCCGTAACCGGTGATCCGGTAGAACTCCATCGGACCGACGTAGAGCCGAAACGTGTCCGCGTCGCCGTCCGACTCGGGCATCAGCAGGCGCATGGTGTAATTTTCCCAGAGCTGTGCGGTGCCGGCTTCTCCGATCCGCTCGCCGATGAGCTCGGCGCCTCGCGTGGGACCGTCCGGGATCATCACGGCCGTGAAGTACTTAGCCTTCACGGCCGTCCAGGTCACGTTTCCGGCGAGGCGCTGCTCCTCATAGGCATCGCCGTCGAGCAGGACGCTTTCGACCTCGCCGCCGCTCCGCGCGTATGCGCCGGCGGACTGCGCCTCATTTTCACGGTCGTCCTCCGTGAAAGGAATCCCGCCGTCCCACACCAGCTCGTAGCCTTCGCGCGTCGAGTAGGCGGGCGCATTCTCCTGCTCGACGGTCAGGATGACCTCGTACTCGCCGGGCTGAAAGGTATAGGTCTGCCGGATCGTACCACCCTGGATCGCGGTCTCGAAGGTCAGTGACTGGGCGTTCTCCCCGATACGCAGCGTATCGCCTTCGAAGGGCGTGTCGAAGTAGAGCGAGCGCGAATCGAAGAGGTGGGCGCCGGGGGTCGTAAAGGCGATGCCGAGCACGCCCTCCGACGTCGTGTCGACCATCTGGACGGGCGTCATCTGGTCGAACTTCTTGTATTCATTCAAGATGAATGAGACCAGGGTGGCGCCTTTCGTGGAGAACGTCGCCTCATATAGATCCGTCTCCACCGTGATCCGGCGGGCCTCGCCCGTCAACTCGGCGGCCAGACTCGTATCGACCGCGACTGCCTCGTCGGCCTCATCCGGGGTGGGAGCCTCCGTCATCTCATCCTGCGGAACGGGCGGCGGCTCGACCTGCTGCGTATCTACGGCCGGATCCTCCTGCGTCGTCGGCTCCATCGGCTGGGTCGGACCCAGCATCCAGAGCCAGACGAACATGATGATCGCGATCAATACGGTCGCGATGACGACATTCCGATCCAAATCAGGCTCCTTTAACTATGGTCGTGGTGGGCCGGACGGTCGGCCTGCAGGGTCGGTTCGCCGAGCGCATCGGGAGATGAATTGAGCCGAGGGATCAAAACCGTACCCGGAGGCCGGGTCTATTCGCCGGATAACGGGGCCCTATTCGCGACGTTCCCCGCTCATGGAAGTTTCACCCGCCCTCGCTCGCAGCTCGGCGAGCAGGGGCGGCAGATCGGTCCGAATGCGGACGGCGGCCGGCGGACCCTCTTCGACGTCGCCTCGGTAGATGATCATCATCGTCAACGCGTCGTCGCGGTCATAAAAAAGGCCTACCAGGTCGTCTTGATGGACCCGGTAGACCTCTCGCAGCAACCGTTTGATTCGATTTCGCCGGACGGCCGTCCGGATGCGCCCGGGCGCGAACCCGACCTGGACGGGCCCCTCCGCGTTTCGCAGTTCCTCGCGAGAGACGATCCGGTAAACGATCCGGATACATCCGCCCGCCAGCATGCCGACGTCCGTTCGTCGGCGATCGAACAGGGCTCGGATCAGGCGCCGGCGTTTGAGGCTGAAAGACCGCGGCAGGCGCTGAAACGGCATCTTTTTCTCGTCCGCTGACACGCTCAGCACGGCATCGGCCCGCGCAGCCTGGAGATGTCGGCTACTTGCCGGTTCGCTTGTCGCTGACCGAGAGCGTCTTGCGTCCTTTCTTGCGACGGCGCTTCAGTATCTTGCGCCCGCTCTTGGACTTCATCCGCGACCGGAAGCCGTGCTTGTTGGCGCGCTTGCGTTTGCTGGGCTGGTACGTCCGTTTCATAATCCTGTAAATTGATTCCAGATCAACGGGCGTGCCTATACGCGGCCGTCCCGTCCATGTTTTCCCGCCGCATCGAACAATGCTGAAGAAAATTCGAAGACAGGTAAAGCACGACCTGTCGAGCGCGGTTCCCTCTCGCCGATCCCGACCGCGTGGCGGCCGGAGCGACGAGGCGCTTGACGGCCCGGCCGATACGCACTACTATACGGTCAACAGGGGAGCGCGCGATCGGGAAACCGTTCGGTCGCTGCACGGTTCTCAACCGTGGTGCGGCGCGCGCCGCTACGCCTCGTGCGAGCATGCACGGCGTCGTGTGGCGCGCCGCGATCAGCGGGAGTAGCTCAGGGGTAGAGCATCAGCTTCCCAAGCTGAGGGTCGCGGGTTCGAATCCCGTTTCCCGCTCCGTGATGCCGGCGCGACCCGCTTGGCCTTGGCCGGGCGGGTCGTTCTGCAACGAACGCGGGCGGTTAGCTCAGCTGGTTTAGAGCGCCTGCCTTACAAGCAGGAGG
>CAZXHQ010000581.1:0-2592 GCA_964640145.1 uncultured Rhodothermales bacterium
CGTCGAGATCGGGAAGGAACTCGGGCACGTCCGGCTCGACGATCTCGCCGGAATCATCCTGCCAGTTGCCTCTGGGCAGCACGCGTACCGTGCGGGCCTCCACGGATTTCGAAACGAGGGTACGGGTGACGCCCGAAAGGAGCTCCCGGCGCTGCTCGCGCGCGGCCGTCAGCCTCGAGCGCGCCGAGGCGTCCGCCGCCCGGCGTTTCTCCAGACGAGCGATCTCGTCGTCGAGTCGCTGGAGCTCGTAGGCCTTCTCCCGGTCGGGCAGCGGCATCTCGGGCGGCAAGTCGTTCAGATTGGGGAAGAGGCCCCGCTCCTTGACGTCCGCAAAGAAGGCGGAGAGGCTGTAGAAGTCCTTGATCGTAATCGGATCGAACTTATGGTCGTGGCACTCGGCACAGCCGGTCGTCGAGCCCATCCAGGTCAGTCCAACCGTGCGGACCCGGTCGCTGGCGTACTTGGCCAGATATTCTTTCGGCTGCGAGCCTCCCTCCTTCGTGGCCTGGCCGAGACGATTGAACCCGCTCGCGACGAGCTGCTCCCGCGTGGCGTCTGGAAGCAGATCGCCGGCGAGCTGCTCCCGGGTGAACTGGTCGTAGGGTTTGTTCTTGTTGAACGCCTGGATGACGTAGTCCCGATAAGGATAGATGTGTCGGTGCAGGTCCGAGTGGTATCCGTCGGTCTCCGAATAGCGGACGAGGTCGAGCCACATGATCGCCATCCGTTCTCCGTAATACGGCGAGGCGAGCAGGCGATCGACCACCCTTTCGTAGGCTCCGGGTCGACCGTCCCCCAGGAAGGCGTCGACTTCATCCGGCGTCGGAGGCAGGCCGATCAGGTCGAAGGTAACGCGGCGCAGCAGGTCGATCGAGTCGGCTTGCGGCGACGGCTCGACGCCCGCCTCTTCCAGCGCGGAGACGACAAAGCGGTCGACGGGGTTGCGGACGTACGGCTCCCCATGGTCGGTCTCGGGGAGGTCGGGTCGCGTCGGCGTGATGTAGGACCAGTGGGGCTTGTACTCGGCGCCCTGATCGATCCAGCGCTCCAGGAGCGCGATCTCTTTGGCGGTGAGGCGGTGCTCCTTGCCCGAGTTCTGCTCGGGCGGCGGAGGCATCATTTCGTTGGGATCCGTGCTCTTGACCCGGCGCACCAGCTCGCTTCCGCCGGGATCACCGGGTACGATGGCCGGGCGGTCGTATCCTTCCCGTTCGCCGACCGCTATGTCCCGATCGTCCAACCGCAAGTTCGCCTCGCGGGTGCCCGGGTCGAAACCGTGACAGGTAAAGCACTTGTTCGAAAGGATGGGCCGAATGTGATGGTTGAAGTCCACCTCGTCCGGCACGTCGACCGCGCTCGTCGTATCCGCGAGCAGGAACCATCCGAGCAGCGGCAGGCCGATCAACACGGCCAGAACGACGGGTCGGCGAAGGAATTGCGTAGCCTTCTCTATCAACATAAGGCCAACATAAGGCGCGTAAAAACTCGAACGATCGAACGACGCGGCCTGCGATCTTGATGCCGCGGTAACGGCCGGCCCTGCGCGTCGGATTAAAACCGTGAGTGGATGCCGCTGCGTGCCGCCCACGACCGCATTCTTGAAGCGGGCGAAGGCCGGAACGCCGCAGAGACGTCTTAGCATCCACCTCGAAAGGGACGGTTCACGCGGACACCTCTACGTTCGCAGCCCACGGTCGCGCCCCGCCGCGCGGAATGCCTGACAGGGTGAAGCCTGCCGTGTCACCCGCTAGTCTTACAAAATACAACAAAATGACACAATTAGTTCCAGTCGGGCGAAAGTCGCCCGGCCTGCGCCGCCATGTGCCGCCGGGCCAGGAGGCACGCCCCTGCCACGGCCGGCTGCTCCGGTTCCGCTGGACGGCAATTCGGAAGGCGCCTCGAGAGGGCCGCGCGCAGCGGCCGCTCGACGACCCCGCCTGCTCGAAGCAGCCCGCCGAGCAGCACCACGTCGGCGTCCTGAAGCTCGAGGCGACGTGATACGGCCGCCGCGCACCGGACGACATCGCGCATGCCCTCCTCGATGAGGCGCTGCGCGAGCGAATCGCCCTCGCGGGCAGCGTGCGTCACGAGCGGTGCCAGGCCGGCGATTTCGGAATGGGAAAGGCCCTCGACGTACAGCCGGTGCATGATGTCCTCGGGCTCGTTGAGCCGAAGCGTCTCCACGAGCGGTGCGACGAACGCGGGCCTCGGACCGCGGCCGTCGAATGCGCGAACGGCGGCCGTCATCGCCTGCAGTCCGAGCCAGTAGCTGCTGCCCTCGTCCGAGACGAGCCGTCCCCAGCCGCCCGCCCGCCATTCGGCGCCGTCCTCGTTGCGTCCATAGCAGACCGAGCCGGTTCCCAGGATCAGCACCATGCCCGGACGACCGCTGAGCCCTCCTGCCAGTGCGATCCGGCAGTCGTGGTCCACTCCGATACGGGCGGGCGGAGCCAGGCGCAAGCGCTGCGCCATCGAGCGTACGACGGCTCGGTCTTTCTCCGACACCACGCCGGCCATCCCGAGGAAGGCGGCGGCAAACGGGGCGTCGTCGAGGCCGGCCTCGGCGCGGGCGGCCTGCACGGCTTCGCGCAC
>CAZXHQ010000582.1:0-2566 GCA_964640145.1 uncultured Rhodothermales bacterium
AGGGCGTCGTAGCCGGCCGTCCCGTAGACGAGGTCGGGCGAGAAGCTGAGCTTGTAGCGCTTTGCCTTATAGTCGCCGTCTTCGTCCACGTTGTCGGGCGGCGAGAACCGGCTGGCCATCGGATCGGGCTCGTCCCGCGTCGCCTCGTCGAAGGAGTCGCTGAAGACATAGTTGCGGAAGTCGACGCGTACTCCGCCGTACGACGACGAGTCGGTGCCGGTCTCGTCCGCACCCGGGTCGTCCACATTCGGTTCGGCCGCCGGCTCCTCCGGGATCGGTGTACGGCTGGCATACATCTCCTGGCGGCGGCCCGGCGAGTAGGCGTAGGCGAGGCCGTCGGTGGCGTCGCGCAGCAGCGGGTTGCCCTGCACCAGGGCGGGCCGCGCCAGGGCCACGGCCGGTGCGGGCTCCAGCGTCTCCTGCATGACCCGCTGCGCCCAGACGGTGGGGGCCAGCGTCTCCTTATCGACCGAACGATCGAACGGCGTCTTGATCATGAAGATCGACGGCGTTCCGTCACGAAGACTCACCAGGGCGGCCTTGTTGCCGTCCCTCGAGAGGGCGACCTGAATGATGCCGCGCGAGACGTCGGTAAGAGGGCGGGTGTGGCCCGTCGCAAGGTCCGTCTCGTAGAGGTTGTAGATTCCGTTTCGATCGGAGATGTAGAGCAGCCTGTCGGGATCCTCTCCGAACTTGGGGCTCCGGTCGTCCCACAGCTCATCGAAGGTCAGGCGCTCGACCCTGGAGGCATCCAGCCGAAGCAAGTAGACGTCATGCTGGCCGTAGTCGTGGTCGATCATCTGGAAGTTGTCCTCACGAAAACGGCCGAGCTCCGTATGAGACCCGCGGTCGCTGTGGAAGACGAGCGAGGAGCCGTCGGGACTCCACGACGGTTCGTGGTCGCTGAAGATGTCGTTCGTGTAGTTGATCGTCTCGCGCGTCGACGTGTCCAGCACGTAGATGTCGCTCTGGGCGTTCATGGACGCCGAAAAGGCCAGCCGGTCTCCGGAGGGGCTCCAGGAGACGGTAAGGATCTGATCCACGTCGGGCACGCGGTAGTGCACGGAAGAGCCGTTTCGGACGTTCACGACGGCGATGGCGTCGGACGGGCCGCTTTTCACGGCTACGGCGATGCGTTCGCCGTCGGGACTCCACGTGATGCCGGGCGTGAGGATGCGGAGACTTTCGAATTCGGTGTTATCCTGTCCGTCGATCACCTTTCGGATGATCTCGCCGTCGTTGGCATCGGCCACGTAGACGTCGAAGAAGGCGCCGCGCGTCGTGATGAACGCCAGTTTATCCCCCTTCGGGGAGAGGGCCGGGCTCGTATTATAGTAGCCGTTCTCGACCGTAATGAGCGGTTTGGCGATCTCATCGAGGTCCTCACGAGCGGAGATCTCGGGGAAATGGACTTCCTTGAGCGCTTTCTGCCACTTCTCGGAGAGGTCTTCCAGGGTGAGCCCCGTCGCGCGTCTGAAGCTGGCCTCCACGGAGCGTGTGAGTCGCAGTCGTTGCAAAATCTCTCCGATTTTCTCGCGCCCGTACTGCTCCGCGACGTAGTCCCACAGGCTCTGCCCGCCGCGATAGGCGAAGTAGCCGTTGAGCCGCTGGATCGGGGCCAGGTAGTCCTCCAGCACGGCATCCCGGATGTACATGTCGGAGTCAGTATCCCAGCCGAGCGCCGAGTACTCGGAAAGTCCTTCGTTGAACCAGAGCGGAATGCGGAGCTGGACGTTGTTCTGGATGATGGATTGGACCGACCCGCCGTAGAACACGTCGTTGATGACGGCGTGGACGAGTTCGTGATGCACCACGCGCCGGTAGTCCCGGTAGTCGCCTGTAAAGGGAATGGCAACCCGGTTCTTGAAGAGCTCCGTTACGCCTCCGATACCCTCGGAATAGGTCGGCAGATCGACGGCATTGGTGACCGCAAAATCGTTGTGGCTCTGATAGACGATCAGCGGGATGCGATCGGAGATCTGATGCTGGAAGAGATCGGCGATCTGCTGGTAGGCATCTTCCGCCGCTTTGGCCGTGAAGTTGGCCAGATAATAGCCGCCCTCGTCGTAGTAGACGTCGAAGTGTTTGGACTGCACATAGCTCCAGTCCTTCGACTCATACTGGACCTTGTTCTTCCCGAAGCGAAAATACTGAGCGGCGCCGTCTTGTGGAAGCACGTACGTCAAGGCAGCGACCACGATGACGACCGGGAGAAGCCGGCCTGTTCTCGGCGCGATGTCCATGGATTCGTGCATAAGCCTGCGGTGGAGACGAACACCCCCCGAGCGTCTCGTCCGAGTCCATCGTCGCCGTCGACGTCGACCGGACGAGACATCGGTCGAACGACTCGACTCGCAGCGGCGACGCGCGTTGGCGGATACGACCCTCGCAATCTCGGCGCTTGCGGGAATGATATCCAACAAACTCAGGGATTTACTTTCTAGGCAGCCTGCGGTGGGAGGTTCCTGGCCGCGTCGGCCAAAATCCGACCTACACCCCGCCGGAGCGCGGTCTCGAGCGAATCCTGCAGGCCCTACTGATACCTGAGCCAGCGCCCCCAGTCGCG
>CAZXHQ010000583.1:0-2566 GCA_964640145.1 uncultured Rhodothermales bacterium
GAACGGTTCACGTAGCACGGCCTGTCACCCTCGACCGGTCTCAGGTCCCCGACTTGTTTTCGCGATCGCTTACCGGAAGGTTCGCGCCGTATTCCGTTAAGATGGCGCCCATCCGGTTTGCGGCCTCGGCCTCGGACAGGCCCGTATGCAGGTACTGCAGCCGGAGAGACTCGAGCTTCGAGTGCGTGACGAGGTGATGCGACCATTTCTCACGGAACAGCATGGCCTTCTCGATCCCGAGGAGGATGGTGGCTATGCCGGCAAGGATGGCCCCCCATCCGGCGTAGCCCATTCCCGAGACGACCGTCGCGCCGCCGGCGCAGATGATGGCGGTCGCGCTGGTGACGAAGTAGGCTCCGGACATGATTCGTCTCCAGGTCAGCTGCGTAGTCAGCTCCCGGTCAATCGTCTGCAGAAGTCTGTCGTCGCTTTCCATGGCATCCAGCGTTGCTGCTCAACGAAGGGTTGTCCCGCCTCATCGCTCGGTAGTCGAAGGCGATATGCCCTCGACGAGCATGTAGAGAATGGCGCACCAGAATATCCAGAAGACGGAGAGGATGAATGTCCTGAGCGAATAGAAGATAAGTCGGCCGACGGAGTAGTAGGGTGGATCCGCTTCGTATTCGGGCAGCCTGAACATGGCGGGGTCGGCGGCTGCATATTGCACGACGACATCGAGCGCATCCGTCGCTTCATCCGCGTCGCGCTTGAGCCGGCGCCAGTCGACGTGCGGAAAACGGGACGTGGCATATGGTATCCAGTCGGGCGGTGACGCCACGTCATAGCGCCGGCCGCCGACCTCATAGGAGAATCCGATGAGCTCATAGCTTCCGGTTTCCGCGGCAGTGTCCACGAATTCACCGCGCTGAATGCGCACCGTCGTATCGCGCGGCGCGGCCGTTATCTGGCCCTGCCAGGTCGTAAGGTTGTTTCGTTCCAGACGCGGCGTGGCGGCGAACTGGCTCCAGATGATGCCCATCATACCGATTATCGCCGCCGCCGGCACGAGATAACGTACATAGGATAGGCGCGGCGGCTCCGGCGACCGATACCGGGGAGCCGGTACGCCGTTGGGCATCTCGGAGCCCGCCGGAGCATTAGATGGCGCGGTAATCCGTTGATTGGCGCGCAGCCGTTTCCGATTGCCTGCAGCCCCTAAATGACGTGCGAGGCAGGTTATTACCGCTGAATCCGTCCAGTAATTGGCGTGATGAGACCACCACCGCCGCAGCAGGCGGCGGTTCACGATGCCCCTCCCGTCCAGCCGCCCGCCGACATAATCGGTCACGCGGTACAGGTTCGTCCAGCTTAGATCCCCGTGGCAGGCTGCGAGGGCTGCTGCCAGCCGGTCGGGCGACGGGTAGGCATTCGGAAAGAACTTCGCGAGCAGGCGCTGCAGGGGAGAGCCGGCGGTCACGAGGTCGATTCGGCGAAATTGCGACCACACGCCGGAGCCTCTCAGGAGCGAGTCGACGGCGATCACCGATCCGAGACTGTGTCCCGCTACGATAAGTCGCCGACCACCCGGCATCGCGCGAACGTCATCCTCGAGCTGCTCATGAATGTAGTCGCGGATGGCCTCATCGCCCAGATAATATGCGACGTCAAAAACGGGCTCGAGCAGCCGCCACGAGACCCACGCAAGGACTGCGGCCGCAGCGACGAGTCCGACCGTGATTCCTGCGCCTGCAGCCAGCTGTACAAAGCCGGGGCCCACCTCCCAGAAGCTGTCGTCGGCGAGAACGACCGTACCCTTGATGGCCGCGAACGTGCTTGTAAGCGCGATCCCGATGCTCATCGCTGCGAGAGCGCCGAGAAAGACGGGAAGCGCACCGAGAGCATAGACCGGCGGCCACAGTATCTCCAGCGTCAGCACACGAAGAGCGACGGCGAGTCTGAGCCGGACCGACCACCATGTGACGAGGAAAGCGGCCAGAGCCGCGGCGCCGAGCATGCGGAGCGACAGACCCGTGGCGTATTCGGCATACGGCGCCGACCCGGCCAGGACGTTTGCCGGAAGCGGCGGAAACAGATAGGACGTCCATGGAAGGCCGACGCGCAGCTGCGTGGCGGTCACCGACGGGATCGCGGCCGCCAGAGAGGCCAGTCCCCACCAGTGGAGCGAAAGAAGGATCACCGCGACCAGAGCGGATACGAAGATCCACAGGGCGCAAACCGCGCGGGGGAGCCGCCTTTCGGCGCCGATGTTGAGCCACGCTGCGCGCGACAGCGCCAGTCCGAGGCGGTGAACGCGCTCCCAGTTCAAGGCGCTCGAGGTGGCCTGCTCGAGCTGTTTTACGCGCCGATCCCAGTCGAACTCTATCGGAATCACGCCGGAGATCCCTTGCCGGTGCAGCCGGGCCGCGACCCGCTCTTTTATGTCCCCGCTCTGAAAGTGGCCGACTCCGTGGATGAGGAGGAGCGGCACCGCACCCGATGCGGCCGTTCCGGAAAGCTCCGCCGCCCCGGATGATATCGTGCTACGCTTCGCTCGAGCTGGATCCGCCTTTTCCGTCATGCCTGCCTCCGGCCTCGCATGCAGCGTCGACGAACAGTTCCGGTGGAG
>CAZXHQ010000584.1:0-2558 GCA_964640145.1 uncultured Rhodothermales bacterium
TGCGCCCAGGGCTTCCCCGGGTTCATCAGCCACGGCCGGCCCTCCGGCGCGCGCGCCGGCAGGCCGGTCGTTTCGGTGGTGGCATACGGCATATATACGACGTAGAGCGGGGTGGCGTCGGAAACTGTCATCGTCGAGGGATCGAAGCTGCCGTCCGGGCCGGTAAGAGAGTACAGAGCCGCCGGCTGCTCCGGCATCTCGAGCGAGCCGGAACGGGCCTCCTCCTCCCGCACTTGCTGTACGTGCTCGCGGTCGTGGCCCTCGGCCCGCAGCTGCCGGCCGCGCTCCATGAAGGGTTCGAGCGACCGGTGGTAGCAGGCGACGTGGAAACGGTCGTCGCCGGGCTCGTCGCTAAGACAGATCATCTTGTTGGTACCCTCGCGGATGGTCTCCCATCCGACTTCCGTCATGGCGCGCACCTCGGCGCCGTCTTTGTATTCGTCCGGAAGCGCGCTGACGGCGGCGGCGACGGCTTGCTCGGAGGTGAGGGACTGACCGGTGGCGGGCCGGAGGCAACAGGCGCCGAGCAGGGCGAGGAGAACGAGGCGGTACATGGGCGGGTCAGTTTATTGTGCGGAAGTCCTGGGCGAACTGATCGATGAGGCCGAGTACGGATTCGGCGATGGTCGACGTCATGTCGTGAGAGACCAGTCCGACAATGCTCTCGTTCCACGTAACCGCGCTCACCGTCTGGCGGTTTCGCACCAGGCGAACGTCCTGGAAGAAATCCAGCTCGACCGAGAAAGCGATCAGTCCGTTCGGCACCTGCATCATGTTCAGGTGGACGTGAAGGGTTGGCGCCGATTCCGATCGAGCGCCGCGTGGAAGGTCCGTCTCCCGAAGACGCGCCTGCGCCGCGCGAATCAGGGCCTCTGGACGCAGCTCGTCGGAGGAGGTGAGCGCCGGAGGACCTTCCACCGTCGCGTCGACGCCAAAAGCGGCCACGCCGGCCAGAGAAGCTCGCGCACCTTCCAGGTCACCCTGGGCGGCGGCAGGAGGCGCGAGCAGAAGAGCGGCGTAGGCTACGAGTAGAGATCTGCAGAGGGTCGTCATGACTGCGGCGGAATGAATCACGTGGCGAACGGGCGTTGAGGCGACGCGGCCGGAGCATGCTACACCAGGTCGTCGGGGCCGTACTCGAGCACGGGGCCGCGGTAGCCGAAGACGTACTGAAACAGATGTATGGGTCTGGGAGAGCGGCGGCGGACGTACCACTGGTCGGCAGCCCGGCGTACGCGCAACCCGTAGGATGGATACGGATGAATCATGTCTGAGATCTGCCGAAGGCGGATGCCCTTGCGCATCGTCAGGGCGTATTCGGAAATGAGATCGTCCGGGCGTGCACCCAGAATCGAGGCGGCCAGGATCTTGCCGTCCCGGCTCCGGCCATGTGTTCGGCCATGTGCGTGTAAGCGAACTAGTCGAATCCTGTCGAAGCTCGACGTTGGTGGAGGGCGGCAACGGATTTCGGGCCCGATGGATCGGGATGCGGTCCCGGTCGTATGTAAGGTGGCGACCCTCAGGATCCCGGTGTCACCGATGTCTTCGAAGCTCATAACGTACGGCCTCACTGCATGCCTCGCCGTTCTCGGGGCGGCCGTCGTATTTGCGCTTGCCGGCGGCGGGGACCGGCCCCCCCGCGTGGGGACGGTGACCGCCGATGCGCCGCCCGCCGGGTCCGAGGCGCATATGGATGGTGGGGAAACGGCTCCGAATTTCGTGATGCCCACGCTGGACGGCCATACGTTTCGGCTCGAGGATTACGGCGGCCGTGTCGTCGTTCTGAACTTCTGGGCTACCTGGTGCGCGCCCTGCCGCGTTGAGATTCCCGATCTGATCGAGATGCAGTCCGAGTTGGGTGAAGCGCGCGTCCGATTCGTGGGCATCTCCGTCGATCATGAACCCGAGGGGGTCGTTCGCGCCTTCGTCGAAGAGGCCGGCATAAACTATCCGATCGTCATCGACGACGGCACCGTATCGGACCGGTACGGAGGCGTCTATGCCCTGCCGATGACCTTCGTCATCGATCGCGACGGCGTGATTCGCCGGAGTAAGACCGGTCTCGTTCGAAAAGGGGAGCTGATGCCCTTCCTGGAAGAGCTCGCCGGCGGCTGAGCGCCGCTACATCTTCAGCAGACCGGCGTAGTCGACACCGCCCTCCTGCAGGGCCTCCGGAGACGGCATCATCCTGCGTCGCATCAGCTCTTCGATCGCGGCCATCTCCCGATCTCGTCGGCTGCCCGCGGCGGCCATCACCTCCTCGTTCTGCACGTAAAAGGCGATGAATTCCCGGTCCTCCGGCCTGCCGTCGTAGATGATCTCGTCCCAGATGGAGGCGTGGCCGACGTAGCGGATGTTGGTTCCGAACTGGGCGGTCCAGAAATAGGGGATGCTTCGATACGAGCGTTCCTCGCCGGCGAGGTTGTACCCGGCGAGGCGGCCGTGCTGGCAGGCCAGGCGCCAATGTTCGATGCGGATCCGCTCCCCGTTCCGCCAGTCAGGAAACTCCGCGATGTCCCCGGCGGCATAGATATGCTCGGCGGCTCGCAGATGATCGT
>CAZXHQ010000585.1:0-2548 GCA_964640145.1 uncultured Rhodothermales bacterium
TCGCCCCGAACCCCTACATCTCGCCCGCCCTCCGTTCGACCTCTGACCACACGCGCAGCGCGTTCTCACCCAGAATCTTGCGGAGGTCGTCTTCGCTATAGCCCTCCAGGAGCAGGTGGTAGATGAGGTTGGGGTAGGTGGAGACGTCCTCCAGGCCCGTCGGCAGCGCGAAGACGCCGTCGTAGTCGGAGCCGAGACCGACGTGGTCGATGCCGACCAGCTCCACGACGTGGTTGATGTGCGCGACGACGTCGTCGGTCGATCCGATCAGGCTGGCTTTTCGCTCCTGCTCGAACCATCGGACGGCTTCCGGCGAGCCTTCCTCGTAACCGGCCTCTCGCATCCGATCGGTCAGGCTGTCGCGAATCGAATCGCCTTCCGCGTCGTAGTTCTCGCGCAGAAAGGACGAGCCGAAATTGATCATGATCACGCCTTCGTTCTCGGCGAGCCGCTCGATCATCGCGTCGCTCATGTTGCGCTCCCAGCCCGGCGTGAAGTGGCGAGCGGACGAGTGAGTGGCCATCACCGGCGCCTCTGTGATCTCCATCACGTCGTAGAAGGCGCTGTCCGACACGTGCGAGACGTCCACGATCAGGCCGATGCGGTTCATCTCGCGAACGACGTCCTCGCCGAAGGCGCTCAGGCCGTCGTGCACGCGCGTGGTATCGTAGGATGAATCGCTAATCTGGTTCACGCGCGAATGCGTCAGGGTGATGTAGCGGATGCCGCGGTCGTAGAAATACTGCAGCCGCGATAGATTCTCCTCGATCGGTGCGCCGTTCTCCATACCCATCGGCAGGGAGATGAGGCCGGCCTCGAAGTTCGCACGCACGTCGTCGACCGTATAGGCGTTGGCGAATTTGTCGGGCCAGCGCTCGACGAAGCCGTCCACCATGTCGATCAGCGAGTCGGCCTTCTCTGCGGCTCCTCCGGTCTCCTGATACTCGGCGGGAATGTAGATCGACATGAACGGTGCGTCGAGCCCCCCGACCATCGCACGAGGATAGTCGAAGTCCCCACCGAAGGTCGTGTCGGAGATGTCTTCGTCAAAAGCATCCAGGCGGTAGGGCACGTCGATATGGCCGTCCACGATGATGAAGGCCTGCGCGATGGAGTCCGCGCGGGCACGCAGGGCATCTTCAGACGCGCTATCGGTACCGGCGTCGCAGCCGAGCTGTACACTCACGGCAAAGAGGAGGATGAGAAGAGTGGGCCTTCGCATGGGTCGCGGACTGGTTTGGCAAGAGGCTACAGGATAGGGAATTTGCAACGGTCTCGCGGAAGGTGGGGCCGGGAGGCGTCTGGCGTCACCGCCGCCACCCTCACACCCCGATCTCTTCCCGCGCGCGGCGCAACGCGGCGGGGGTGTGGATCAGCCGGCTTCCATACCATGAGAAGGCCTGGCCATTGACGCACAGAACGGCGGTGTCGCGCAGGAGCCGCTGAAAGCGCGGCTCGTGCCGTTCCGAGAACGGATACGGCTCGTCGGGCAGCAGCAGCACGTCCGGCGCGGCGTCGACGAGCTCGCTGACGGTGATCTCGGGGTAGCGGGATCGGGCGCCGAACACGTTCTGGAAGCCGCCGAGCTCCATGACGTGGTGGATGAACGTGTCGCCGCCGACGGTCATCAGCGGGTCGTCCCAGATCAGATACGCCGTGCGCACCGGGCCGTAGTCCGGAAGGGTTTCGAAGGCTGAGCCGATGCCCGCGCACAGGGAGCGGCCGTCCGCCGCGCGGCCGGTCAGTCGGGCGACGGCGTCGATCATCTCCATCGCCTCGTCGATGGTGCGCACGTTGGAGACGAAGACCGACGTAATCTCGTCGAGCTGCTCGACGTCCGACCGCGTGTTCTCCTCGAGATTTGCCAGGACGAGGTCGGGCTTCAGCCCCCGCACCCTGTCCACGTTCAGCGTCTTCGTTCCGCCGACGATCGTTTTCCTCGCCTTCCACTCCGGCGGCCGCACGCAGAAGCGGGTCAGGCCCACGACCTCTTCGTCGAGGCCGAGCGAAGCGAGCAGCTCCGTCTGGCTGGGAACGATCGATACGACTCGCTGCGCGGGCCGCTCGAGCAGGAGGTCTCGGTCGCGGGCGTCGGTAAAGCGGATCATCCGTGGACCGAGGCCTGCTCGCGCATCCGGAGCGACGCAATAAGCTTGTCGTGCAGCCCGCCGAAGCTGCCGTTGCTCATGATCAGGGCCACGTCGCCGGGACGAAGCTCGTTCAGCAGCGGCGGCAGCAGCGCATCTGCGCTCGGATACGCCGCTGCCGGGATCCCCCGCTCGATGATGATCTCGACTACGCGCGTGGCATCTAGCAAGCTCGTGGAATCGTCGTTGTGACGCAGCGGCGGCGCGCAGATGAAGACCCGGTCGGCCTCGTCGAAGGAGGCGCCGTAGGGCTCTTCGAAGACCTTCCTACGGCTCGAGTTCGACCGCGGTTCGAAGACGGCGACGACGCGCCGGTCGGGCCAGCGATGGGCGACGGCGCGCACGGTTTCGTTGACGGCCGTGGGATGGTGGGCGAAGTCGTCGACGACGATCACCCCGGC
>CAZXHQ010000586.1:0-2529 GCA_964640145.1 uncultured Rhodothermales bacterium
CGGTTGACGGTTGACGGTTGAAGGTTGAAGGTTGAAGGTTGAAGGTTGAAGGTTGGAGGTCGACTTTCGAACCGACGCCGTCGCCGCCGCTTCTACGTGCAGGTCGGAGACTTATACTTCTTTGTTACCGCGCCTCTGGAACCCGGAGTGCGCACGGGGCTGTTCTTGTTCTGTAGTTTCCTCACGAACAAGTTCGCCATGACAGGTATGCATGGACCGGCGCGCCGATCAGCCCTCTCCCCTCCCCATCCTGAAATCCACCCGCCGACCTCCCGTTCTGCGGGTTCGTCCGCGCGGTCGTAGCGGCGCCGCCGTCGCGCCCGCCTTGCTTCCGCATTGGATTGCGCGCACATGGCCAAGCTCGTCACATACTGGGGCCTGTTGAAGGAGTCGGTCACGTACTACCTCGGCGGCGTCTACCGGCATCTCTTCGATAAGGACATCTTCCTGTGGGCCCAGGCCATCGCCTTCAAGGCGCTCATCACGATCGTCCCGATCATCATTCTCGCCACCGGTATCGTCGGCCGGATCCTCCAGCGGGAAAACGCCTTCGACAGCGTCGCCGGCTACATCGAGGAGTACATCCCCTCCTTCGAGCACAGCCGGGCGCTGATCGACTTCATCGAACAGCTGCAGGCGGCCGGGTCGTTCTTCACGGGCCTGGGCATCTTCGCGCTCCTGTTTGCCGCCATGACCGTCTTCACGACGCTGCGCGTGGTCATCGGCAACGTCTTCCAGGAGGAATGGCACCGCCACCGCAGCGTGGTCCGCGGCTACCTGTTCGACATCCGGATGGTGCTCCAGGTCGGTCTGCTGTTCGTCCTGACGATTGGTCTTTCAGTGCTGACGCAGACGATCCAGCAGGGCGGTCTCGAGATGGCGCAGCGCTTCAGTCTCGATTACGTGTGGCTGCGGGAGGGCTGGCGACAGAGCTTCAAGCTGCTCTCCTACCTCATCCCCTATCTCCTCTCGACGGCGATGTTTTTTCAGCTCTTCTTTTTCGTGCCGCAGCCCCACCCGCCCAAGAGGAGCGCCTTCATCGGCGCCCTCGTGACGGGCCTGCTCTGGGAGGCTGCCAAGCTCAGCTTCACGCTCTACGCGACGAACGTGGGCCGGTTCGACCGGTACGCGGTGCCGGGCCGGGAAGGACAGGAACTCTTCAGTGCGCTCGGCGAGGCGTTCGGACTCATCCTCGCGCTCGTCTTCTGGATTTACTACTCCGGCGTGGTGCTGATCATCGGCGCCCTCATCGCCGTTCTGAACGAGAAACGCGTGCGGATCATGCGCCTGAACCGCGAGCGCGAGCGCATGGAGAAGGCGATCGCGGGAGGCGCCGGCGACGGGACGGGTAGCGGGGTGCGGTCCGCTTCGGGCGGCGACCAGCGGGGCACGGAACAAGATCTGTCGGTAGGCTAGAGGACCATGCGACGTACGAGCCGGGCGGTAAAGCGTGAGATCGGGCATGGATTGCGCCGCTTCGCGTGCGTCGTCGTCGTGGCGGCCGCCGTCGTCTGTGCGACGGGCCTGTGCCGTTCGGCACGCGCCCAGGCTCCCTTGTCGGCCGTGAACGGCGAAACGACCGTCTCGAAGATTTCCTTCAGGTACGTCGACGACACGCCGTTCAGAGAGAGCGCCCTGCGGGAACAGCTGTGGCATTCGGAGCCCGACATCTGGGACCGGGTCACCCGGGCGCTCCCGGTGGTCGAGCCGCCGGTGTTTCCGTTCAATCCGATCGAATTGCAGAGAGACGTCGTCCGGCTCGAACGGTACCATCAGCGGAACGGCTTCCTCCATCCCAGCGTCGACTATCCCGCCTCCCAGCTCGACAGCGCCGACAACAAGATCCACATCATCTTTACGATCCGAAAGGGGCCTCCCCTGATCATTCAGGACATCGGGTTCTATTCGGGCGACGGCACCTACACGGCGGAGGCCTTTACGGGAGCGATGCGGGAGGCCTGGATCGAATATCGGGACGAGCTCGCCGTCGAGACCGGAGGGCGATACACGGAATTCGAAGGGATCCGCATCCAGGACGCGGTGCTGGCCTGGCTTCAGAACCGCGGCTACGCCTTCGCGGAGGTGACCCGTGACGCGCAGATCGATTCGACGGCGAACACGGTCGACCTGCGCTTCAACGTGGATGCCGGCCCGCGCGGCACCGTCTCGGAGATTCAGATCGAGGGCAACGAGTCGGTCGATCGGAACGTGGTGCTTCGCGCGCTGCCCTTCGGCGTCGGCGACCGCTTCTCCGCCCGCCTCCTGGAGGAGGGTCAGCGGGAGCTGTTTCGGCTGAACCTGTTCCGGGTCGCCATTGCAGAGATGCCCGACCAGCCGCGCGACAGCACGGTGGTGGTGCGGTACCGCCTCTCGGAGGCACGAGCCCGCCGCCTGACCGCGCAGACCGGATACGCGTTCGACCAGGGCGCCCTCGCACAGGGGAGCTGGACGCACCGAAATTTCTTCGGCGGCGCGCGGCAGTTTACGGCCTCGACGACCTTCAGCTCCGGCTTCGGCGCGACGAGTGCC
>CAZXHQ010000587.1:0-2523 GCA_964640145.1 uncultured Rhodothermales bacterium
CGGCAAAATGTAAGGCGATATGCAGCATCGACCGACATTATAGATTCTTGAGGTGGTTGCCAGCGGGATAAGCACGCCATGACTTAAATCAGGTCCACGCATGGATAGGTCGCCACGGATTGCCTACAACAGTCCACACGAATGGGATAATTATCCGTACGCGTCGAGCAAGATACTCTGGCGTGGACGAAAGCGCGTGCGCGTGGATTGAACAACCACCGCCGGATCGGAAATCCCGCGAGGCGACGGTTTAGCAGACATGGAGCGCGGCGTATGGGGTCTTGAAGAGCGGATGAACGACGCCGCACAGGCGCTTTGATGGCGGGCGCCTTTCGCTGCGAGTCGGAAGCCTTCGCGGATGTCATCAAGAAAGACTTCGATCTCGAGTACTTCATATCCCTCCTGTGACACATTCGCACGAGCAATGTATTCGGAAGCCGGAACGGACTGCTAGACGGCGGCAGCCACCTTCATCCAGCCCTTCGGCCTGGGCCGTAGTGTCTGACTGAACTCAGAATTCCACCAGCAACGCCGTCACGTACATGACCGCGAGTCCGGCCGTGACGCCCGCGATACCTACCCACGATGCAGCCACCTCCTGATCGTCGGAGAGGAGCAGCCGGCCGACTTCATAGACGACCTGAAGAATGGCCCCTGCACCGATCGCCAGGAAGACGACGGCAAGCAGCGGCGAGTAGGAAAAGCCGCCGATCCAGATGCCTAAGATCGCGGGGCTGCCTGCGAGTAGGGCGAGGCCGATCAGCCGGAGCACGCCCGGACGGTCGTGGGCCATCGGCGCACCGATGCCGATGCCCTCGGTGATGTTGTGAAGGGTGAAGCCGATGACGAGGAACGACCCGAGCGCGGCCTCGCCCAGCGCGATCGCAGCGCCGATGGCCATCCCCTCGCCCAGGTTGTGCAACCCAATACCGAGGGCCAGAGCGGTGGCGATCCACAACCGTCCCTGTCGTGTGGACCGGTCGCCGCGGCCCGGGCGGCGGGCGACCGCGACCAGGGCAAGGCAGCTAAGCAGCGCCGCGAAGAAGACGATCGGCACGGCCTGGAATACGTCAGGCATCGTAGAGGCGATCTCGACGCTTTCGAGCACCGTGTCGACGAACAGGAAAATCAGCAGGCCGATCGTGAGCGCGAGCACGAACTGCATCCCCTCCTTTCCCAATCGTTTGATCAGGGGGAACCACATGAGGCCGAGGCTGACCGGAACGATCCCCACGAACGCGCCGATCCACCCGAAAAGCAGCCAGAGTCCGGCATCCGGACGCGGCGTAGGCGTCGCCACGTCGATTACGTGATCGAACGTTACGCCCGTACTGGTGACGAGCCGGATCTCGTGGAGCTCACCCTCGACCCAGGGATACGGGACGGCGATCTCGGCGCGCTGCAGGCGCGACAAGGTCGGAGAGGGATCGGCCTCGAAGGACCAGTAGGCCTCGTCGACCTGCACCTGCGCGATCGTGACGGGCTCCGGTCCGCCATTGACGACGTCGAGGACGATGCGGCCGGGCGCAAGCTCGACGCGCTGCACCGACAGGATCTCGACGGGAGGCTGCGCACCCGTCAAGGCACGCAGCGGATCGAGTCGCATGAATAGAAACACGACCAACGCGAGGAGCAGGAGCGGAACCACCGCCACGACCCAGACGGGCAGCCGTGTCGATTTATTTCGTGTGTCGATGGCCTGCATCGGTGCGCGTCTCAGGAGATTGCTTCGCGAGCCTGCACGTCGAAGAAGCCCATCCAGCCAAGCTCCGCGAACTCGCTCTGATGAGCGTGAAACATGTAGGAGCCGGGCTCGAAATCCGCGAAGCTGAACTCGAGGATTCCGCGCTGCCCCTGGCACTGCATGACGGTATCGACATTCCGCAGCGTTGGCTCCAGAGTGGTCCCGTGGTCGTAGTAATCGAAGACGTTGCCATGAAGGTGGAAGGAGTTCACCGGATCAAACTCGGTCGCGTTGACCAGGTAGATCCGCTGCCGCCGGTCCGATCTCATGGGAATGTGCCGGTTCATGAATGCGAAGGCGACCGTGTTGGCGGCATAGACTTCGTTGTCGCCGTCGAAGTTGGTGTCGAAGCCGTTCATTACCATGACCATCTCGCGGATCTCCCCGCATTCGTCATACTGATGATTTCGGCATCGCGCCGCGTCGCGCTCCGCGCCCTCGTATCGCGCCGGGTCCGGGTCGATGATGAACGCGCCGTATAGCCCTTTGTGGATGTGCCGCTTCAGCGGGATGGCGTGGCAGTGATACAGATGGCATCCAAACGGCTGGGCCTCAAGCTCGTAGACGGTCGTATCGCCCGGCTCGATCATGCCCGCGCCGACGCCCGGCACACCGTCCATCGAGGCGGCGTGGATGCCGTGGAGGTGAATGGTATGCGGATGACTGCCGGCGTTGATGAAGCGGATGCGTAGGCGGTCCCCCTCGACGCACCGGATGGTCGGTCCCGGAACGCGGCCGTTGTAGGTCCAGGCCGGGAAAAACACGCCCGGGGCGATCTC
>CAZXHQ010000588.1:0-2518 GCA_964640145.1 uncultured Rhodothermales bacterium
GCCGGCCGATCCCTTGGCGATCGTCAACCGTCAACCGTCAACCGAACGCCTACCACTCATTCTCCTCCTTCGTAACCCCGGCCTCGACCGGCACGGGGTAGTCCGCCGTGAAGCACGCGTTGCAGTACCCCAGTTTGCTCTCATTCGCGGACCGCACGGCCTTCATGAGCCCGTCGGTCGACAGATAGGCCAGGCTGTCGACGCCGAGCCAGGCCGCCATCTCATCTTCGGAGTCGAACTGGTGGGCAAGCAGCTCCTCGTGGCTGGGGAAGTCCATGCCGTAGTAGCAGGGGCTGATAACCGGCGGCGCGGCGACGCGGAAATGGACCGCCTTCGCGCCTGCCTCACGGATCATGTTGACGATGTAGCGGGCCGTCGTACCCCGGACGATCGAGTCGTCGACGATGACGACCGTACGGTCTTTCAAGACCCCTTCGACCGTGTTGAACTTGCAGCGGACCTTCATTTCACGCTTGTCCTGGCCGGGAGAGATGAAGGTGCGGCCGACGTAGTGATTTCGGATCAGCCCGATCTCGAAGCGGCAGGGGAATCCCAGCTTCGTACACTCGCTCACATAGCCGAGTGCGCTCGTGTTCGAGGAGTCCGGGACGGAGATGACGATGGGCTCTTTCTCTTCATCCGCAACCTTCGGCACGGGCGACTCATGAGCGAGCTGTTTGCCGATCTTGCGCCGCACCTTGTCGACCATCTCTCCATAAATCTTGGAATCCGGCCGCGAGAAGTACACGTACTCGAACACGCACTGGCTGATGCCGTAGCGCTGGGGGAGGTGGTAGCTGTGGAAGGTGCCTGTCTCCGCGCCCTTGCGGTCGATGACGAGGATTTCGCCGGGTTTTACGTCGCGGATGTATTCGGCGCCGATGAGGTCGAAGGCGCACGTCTCGCTGGCGACGCAGTAGGCCGCGCCTCCCGGCTGATCCGGGTCGCCCAGCCGGCCGAGCGCGAGAGGCCGGAATCCGTTCGGATCCCGCACGGCAATCAGGCTGTCGTCGGTGAGCATCACCAGTGAAAACGCCCCCTCCACCTGCGTGAACGCGTCGATAATCTGGTCGAGCTGTTTCTGCCGGCGGCTCTGGGCGATCAGATGGAGGATGAGCTCCGTATCGCTCGTCGTCTGGAAGAGCGTTCCGCGGTCGCTGAACGATTGGCGCAGCTCGCGGGCATTCGACAGGTTGCCGTTGTGCGCGATCGCGACATTCCCGTCGCGGTAGTGCACGACGAATGGCTGGATGTTCGCCTTATTGTCCGAGGCGCCGCTCGTCGAGTACCGGTTGTGGCCGATGCCGGCGTCGCCGAGCAGCTTCATCTCGAAGAGCGACGGATCATTGAAGACGTCGAGCACGAGGCCGTGATCGCGATGCGTCTGCATCACGCGCCGCTGTTTGGTCTCGTCGTACGTCGAGGTGACGATGCCGGACGATTCCTGTCCACGATGCTGGAGGGCGTGCAACCCGTAGTAGATCTTTCTGGCCGCATCCGGCGCGTTGAAGATGCCGAAAATGCCGCAATACTCTTTAATCTGTCGCATTAAGCGCTAACCGATTGTGGTCGGGCACGTCGTTCGCTCACCGTTCTCGTCGTTCGCTCACCGTTCTAGCCATAGTGAAATCAAATTCCATTCCGTCGAGGCTTCCTTCAAGGGATTCTCGAAATATGACCGTCACCGCAGGAGGACGTCATAGCAGGATGACGCCAACGGCGAGAAGGATGCCGACGGCGTCCGCGACTAGATCCCGGCGGCTGAAATGGCCTGTCCCCGCTTTCAGATCGTAGTACTCTTTGGTCACGCCGATGAGGGCGCTCGAAGTGACGGAGATAGGGAGGGCGCGATGTTCGGAGAGACCGCCCTTGTTCACTGCTGTGTATTGAGTACCGAGCGTCCAGAGGAAGCTGAAGGCGACGTGTTTCGCCTTGTCGATCGCGAACCACTTGTCTTCAGCCTGTTGATTCAACGGCGGCGTCCGATATGCTGTTTCGCGCACGGAGCGGGCCGATGGCGATGACTGACGCCGGAAAGTAGAAAATTCGCCCGCGCTATACAACACGGCGGAGCGGATCCGGGCGGCGGCGGACGCTGCTCGAGGCCGAACGGATCGCTCGTAGATCGACGTCCGTGCCGACCGAGCCCGGAAGCCCGGCACCCTGGCGCCGGCCGTTCTCGCGGCGGAAAGTGGCTGTGGAGGCACACCTACCGGGGGGGCGCGAACGACGCTCGCGCCGCGGCCCTCCGGCGGAGATGTCCATGCGGTCGACGCCCCGTCGGTGCCGGAGGCCTGGGCCGCTTGAACCGTCCATCCCATCACGGCGACGGTCATCCAGGCGACCACGGCAGCCCGCACAACGCGGCGCATACGGTCCGCACCGCAAAATCCTGCCACTCGAAGCATCGATTATCCCCGGTCTTCCGACGGTTTCTCCACGAGCTCCTCCTGAGTCTCCGCCGCCACGTGCTCCACGCGCACCTGTCCGATCCGGTGGTTCTCGACCGTTACCACGC
>CAZXHQ010000589.1:0-2506 GCA_964640145.1 uncultured Rhodothermales bacterium
CGTGGTTCCCCATGACTCGAGCGCAGACCATCATCATCGCTTCGCTGAGCACGGGGTTCACCTTGCCGGGCATAATGGACGAGCCCGGCTGCACGGCCGGAAGACGGATCTCCGCCAGACCGCTCGTGGGACCGCTGGAGAGATGCCGCAGATCGTTGGCGATCTTCATCAGGGAAACGGCCAGCGTGTTGAGCGTGCCGGACGCGCTCACGCAGGCGTCCTTGGCTGCCTGGGCCTCGAAGTGATTCTCGGCCTCACGGAAGGCGAGCCCGGTACTGTCTCCTATGTACGAGATGGCCTTGGCGGGAAAATCGTGGGGGCGGTTGATCCCGGTTCCAGTAGCCGTCCCACCGAGAGCCAGCTCGGCGAGCTCGTTCGAAGCGCTGCGCAGCCTGCGCACGCCGTGCTGGATTTGGGACGCGTAGCCGCCGAACTCCTGGCCGAGCCGGACCGGCGTCGCGTCCATGAGGTGGGTCCGGCCGCTTTTCAACACGTCGTCGAATGTCTTCGCCTTCTCATCGAGCGCCTCTTGAAGGCCTACCACGGCCGGGATGAGATCGCGTTCGATCGCAACGCGCGCCGCCACGTGCATGGCCGTGGGGATCACGTCGTTGGAGGACTGCGACATATTGACGTCGTCGTTCGGATGGACGAGCCTGCTGCCGCGCGCACCACCCATCGCTTCGGATGCCGCATTTGCGATCACCTCATTCGCGTTCATGTTCGTCGACGTGCCGCTGCCGGTTTGAAAGACGTCGAGGATGAACTGGTCGTCGATCTCGCCATCGATCATGCGCTGCGCCGCTCGGTCGATCGCGGTTGCCTTCTCCCCGTCGAGCAGACCGAGGTCGCGATTAGCACGAGCGGCGGCCTGCTTGACAATGCCGAGCGCCTCGATAAAGCCGCGCGAAAAGCGGAGGCCGCTGATGGGAAAGTTTTCGGCGGCGCGCTGCGTCTGCGCACCGTAGAGCGCGTCAGCGGGCACGCGGACGTTACCGAGCGAATCTTTTTCAGTGCGATACTCTGGCATGGTTTCTACCGGCTGCTAATGACTGGATGATGTCCGTATACTAACTATGTACATCTATTCGCAAATACGCCAACCTATGAGTTTCGCTGCATCGCGCCCCACTGGACGGCTCGCGGGCGTCTGACGAGGCCGCCGAGTACAGGTGCGACGTATCGACGGACCTCTAGCGTCTGGAAGCCTGTTGAAGCATCTGATGAACAAAGGGCCGGCGGAGATGCAGATTTATCGACGGCCTCCAGCGCCAGAACCTGTGATGGAGAGGATTACTTCCGTTTCCGAGATGCGGTCATGGGCGGATCGCCGGCGCAAGGGCGGTCGCCGCATCGCACTGGTGCCGACGATGGGTGCACTTCACGAAGGTCATCTGGCGCTCGTTCGCAAAGCGGCGGAGCTCGCGGACGACGTCGTGGTCTCCATTTTCGTCAATCCAACGCAGTTCGGTCCGGGGGAGGACTTCGAACGCTATCCCCGGTCTCTCGAACGAGACGTCGACCTCCTGGAGGGAATCGACTCGCAGATCCTGCTCTTCGTACCGACGGTTTCGGAGATGTATCCCGGCGGAGCCGATCATGCGTTGACCTGGGTCGAGGTCCATGAGCTCGGTCGTTATCTTTGCGGGCAATTCAGGGAAGGCCATTTTCGGGGCGTCACGACGGTCGTGCTTAAGCTTCTGCACGCCTGCAAGCCCGACGCGGCCGTGTTCGGGTTGAAAGATGCCCAGCAGTTCGTCATCCTCCGACGGATGGTGCAGGACTTGCTGCTCGACGTAGAGATCGTCGGCGTGCCCGTGATACGCGAGCCTGACGGGCTCGCCTATTCGTCGCGAAACGCCTATCTGTCGGCGTCGCAGCGCGCGTCTTCCACGGCGCTGTCGAAGGCCGTTCATGAGGCGAAACGACGTATTCTGGGGGGGGAACAGCGCCCACAGGCCGTTGTTGAAGCGATGCGCTCTATACTGGAGCGGGGAGGGTCGCGGCTGGAGGGGGACGAGGACCTCGAGATTCAGTACGCCGAGGTGGTCGACGCCGAAACGCTGCGGCCCGTAGCGCAGATCGTACCGGGGCAGTACGTGCTGGCGGCAGTGGCCGTTTTCTTTGACGAGACGCGGCTGATCGACAGCGTGTTCGTGCACGCGCCGCACACCCCATAGCCGTGGTGCGTGACTGCGCCCGGCGCATGCAGGATCGAAGCGCTGGGTGACCTAATGCCTGCAAGAGGGATTCATCCCGATTATGACCATAACGATGTTTAAGGCGAAGCTTCATCGGCTTCGCGTCACGGAAGCGGACCTGTACTATGAGGGTTCGATAACGCTGGACGCGGAGCTTCTGGAGGCCAGCGGCATCCTTCCCTATGAGAAGGTCCAGGTCGTCAACGTAAACAACGGATCTCGTCTCGAGACCTACACCATACCGGGCGAGCTGGTCGTCGGTCTCCAGGAGGTGGTGGTCGTCATCGGCCCTTCAGGATCTGGAA
>CAZXHQ010000590.1:0-2501 GCA_964640145.1 uncultured Rhodothermales bacterium
CAACCTTCAACCTTCAACCTTCAACCTTCAACCTTCAACCTTCAACCTTCAACCTCATCACCTATGAGTGTGATTTCTTTTGGCACCGACGGATGGCGCGCGGTCATCGCGGAGGACTATACGTTTCGCAACCTGGACACGATCGCGCGCGCGACCGTTCGATGGCTGCACCGCCAGAATACGGAGCGGCCGAAGACGGTGGTCGGATACGACACGCGGTTCATGGGTCGTCCATTTGCGGAGTACGTTGCCCGGGTGCTTGCCTCGCAGGAGGTGGATGTGATTCTTGCAGACGCGTTCACCTCCACGCCGACCGTAAGCTGGGCAACCAGGGAGTACGGCTGTACCTTGGGCGTGGTCATCACGGCCAGTCACAATCCACCCGAATACAACGGTTATAAGCTTAAGGCGGCCTACGGAGGGCCCGCGCCGCCGGCGATGGTCTCCGAGGTGGAATCCGAGCTGCCGGGCCTGGGCGGAGACGCCGTCTCGCCACCGTCCTATGACCGGATGGTAGAGGCGGGACGCATCGATTGCCGAGACATCACGGCTGGATATCTCGACTATCTAAGGAGCCGTCTGGATCTCGAGGCGATCACCTCGTCAGCCCTGCGCGTGGCTCACGATGCGATGTTCGGGGCCGGCCAGGGTCTCGTCTCACGACTGATAGGCGAAGACCGGGTCGAAGAGCTGCGATGCGACTGGAACCCGGGCTTTCACGGCCAGGCTCCCGAGCCTATCGAACGGAATCTCCAGGACCTATCCGAGGCCGTCGTGAACCGCAGCTGTGCAGCCGGACTCGCGAACGACGGCGATGCCGACCGCATTGGGATGTATGATGAACGCGGGCGATTTGTCGACTCACACACCATCGTGGCGCTCCTCATCAAGTACTTACACACGCAGCGCAGCATGTCCGGCGAACTGGTGAAGACGTTCTCGACGACGTCGCTCGTCGACCGAATGGGCGAGGCGTACGGACTGCCCGTCGAGACCACGCCGATCGGCTTCAAATACATCGCCTCGAAAATCGTAGACCGAGACGTCCTCGTCGGCGGCGAGGAGTCCGGAGGCATCGCAGTGAAAGGGCACATACCCGAACGCGACGGCATCTACATCGGCCTCCTCGTCCTGGAGATGATGGCGAAGCGCGGCCGCAAGCTTTCGGAGCTCGTCCACGAGCTCCACGCCGAGTTTGGCCCGCACATTTGCCGACGCATTGATCTTCACACAACGGAAACGCGAAAGCAAAACGTATTGAAGCGGCTTCGAGAGGAAGGGGGCCTCGGCTCCATCGCGGGCGCGGACGTAGGGCGGCTTGAATCGCTCGACGGCTTTAAACATCACGTAAACGGCGGATGGCTGCTCGTCCGGCCCTCCGGTACGGAGCCGGTTCTACGGATCTACTCGGAAGCCGCGACAGAAGAGCGGGCCCTGTCCCTGATCCGAGATGCTGCCGACCAGCTCGGCGTTGCAGACGACATGTGACGACGCCATCCGCCCGCCGGACGTCGGCGCAACGCCTTCCCACCTCGAAGACGGACGCGCCTCATCGGTAAGATGTTACGCGCCGACGACGGCAGGGCGTTCGCGCAGACGAATGATAGGGAGGAGCTCCGGCTGACTCTCTTCAGTCGCTCCGGGCGAAGCGGCGCGCCGTACCATAGGGCGAGCCGAGATGCCTCCTACAGCGCATGCGTGTGTCCGAACCGCTTACCAAGGAAGCGGCAGAGCGCTTCGAGGTGGGTTCGGTCGGTCTCGTCAAAGGCGTCGAGCTCGTCCGAATCAATATCCAGGACGGCCAGGAGACGGCCGCCGGGCGAGACGACCGGCACGACGATCTCAGACTGCGTCGTGGGGGAGCAGGCAATGTGGTCCTCCGCTGCGCGTACGTCCGGAACGACCTGCGTCGTTCTCGTCCGCGCTGCAGCACCACAGACTCCGCGGGAGAAGGGGATGCGAAGGCACCCGTGAGTTCCCTGGTAAGGCCCCACGACCAGCCGCCGTTCGGATACGGCCCGGTAGAACCCGGTCCAATGAAACCGGTCGACCGCGTGGTGCAGCTCACACGCGACGGTCGCCATGGCGGCGATCCAGTCGTCCTCCTCCTCGAGCAGCGCCTCAAGGCGGGCGAGGACCTCTTCGTAGCGAGGCGACGCATTGGAATCGAGACCGATCTTCATGGTGGTGCTTACAGATCTACCGTGCCTCGTTACATAAAGAAGCGGTGGGTCATCTCCTACCGGTAGGTAGAATGCGGGTGGCGGATAAGAAAATATGCCTATCGAACTCAGAAACGAGGCTTTTCTGATTTCTGCGGCGCACCTCGTCGTCTTGGTACGGGCCTTGTTCTAGGATTTGCCAGAAAGCGAGGTCGTTCAATAGTCTGCTGCTCGCGATACAGCAGGGAGAAGTTCGGATGCATGCCATGAAGAGCCTAAGTCGTTATGCGGTTGCCGTCGTCGTTCTGGTCGTCGCATCGCTCACGCCGTCCAGCTGTT
>CAZXHQ010000591.1:0-2492 GCA_964640145.1 uncultured Rhodothermales bacterium
CTTACCAATCAACGCAAGAGCCGTCATGCGAATCTTCCTGCTCGTCATTCTGGTGGTATGGGCGCCCGTCCCGGAGGCCCGCGCGCAGCAGACCGAAAACCTTTTCCTGATAACACTGGACGGTTTGCGGTGGCAGGAGCTGTTCTCCGGCGCGGACTCCGCGCTCCTGCGCGAAGAGCGGTACGTCGACCGTCCGGATGAGCTTGCCGCGCGTTTCTGGGCCGACGATCCGCTCGATCGCCGCGCGCTGCTCATGCCCTTCTTCTGGAACGTCATTGCCGAAGAGGGACAGCTCTACGGCAACCGGGAGCGGGGGAGCAGCGTCGACGTGACCAACGGCATGGTGTTTTCCTATCCCGGCTACAACGAGATCCTCGTAGGGTATCCCGACGACGAGCACATCCGCAGCAACGCGAAGCAGCCCAACCGCAATGAGACCGTCCTTGAGTTCATCAACCAGCAAGACGGATTCCGAGGCAGGGTAGCCGCGTTCGGGTCCTGGGACGTCTTTCCCTATATCATCAACGAGCAGCGTAGCGGGATCCCCGTAAATGCCGGCTTCGAACCCGCCGAAGGCAGCCGCCTTTCCGAGAGAGAGGTCTTCCTGAACGAATTGCAGCGCCAGATTCCCAGCCCCTGGGGGTCCGTCCGCCTGGACGCTTTCACCCACCACTACGCCAGGGAATACCTGGAAAAGGAGCGTCCTCGGGTCGTCTACATTGCCTACGGCGAGACCGACGACTTCGCGCACGACGGGGAATACGACAGCTATCTGGAGGCGGCCCACCGGACCGACGCCTTCATCGGTGATCTGTGGGAGTGGGCGCAGTCGACCGACGGCTACCGCGGAACGACCACGCTGCTCATCACGACCGACCACGGCCGGGGCCTGGGCAGTCAATGGACCAGCCACGGAAGCGACGTCGACCGCGCCCGCGAGATCTGGCTCGCCGCCATGGGCCCCGATTCGCCGGCGCGGGGCGAGGTGGCTCGTTCCGCAGACTACTATCAGAATCAAGTGGCCGGGACGGCGGCGGCGCTGCTCGGACTCGAGTACGCGCGGGAGCGCGAAGTTGGTGACGTCATTGCTCCGGTATTAGGGCGCTAGGTGCAGGCTGCAGCGGGACCCTGCCCGCCGAGATGTTTCGATGGGCATACCTCCACGCCCGGAACGGGAGTCCCGCCAGGGCGCGGGCGAGAACCACCTGCAGCAGGAAGGCGCCTCCGTCGGTTCCCGCAACGTCCGTAGCACCCCCGGTCGGTTCCCGCAACGACCGCCCCGCCCGCCCGGGCGGGCGCGCCAAGCGTGATCGTGCCGTAACAAGTCCGCCTTTGCCGCCTCGCCTCGAAACGTACCGGGGTCGCAATCCATGAGAATGTCGGATTCGGTGATATTCAAGTTGCTTGCACGATCTTATGGCCTACTCGCTACGGCTGCTCCTTGCGGCCCTCGCTGCCTTTTCGCTCTGGGCCTGCAACGGGGGCGACTGGCGCGCGGACCTGCCCGACCCCGTGGAGCGCGATCTGCCGGACATCATGGAGTCGGACACGCTGCACGTCCTCGCGACCTACAACTCGACGAGCTACTTTCTCTACCGCGGTCAGGCGATGGGTTATGAGTACGATCTGCTCAAATCGTTCGCCGACGATCACGACCTTGCCCTGAAGATGCACGTAGGGTCGACGCGAGACAGCATCTTCCACCGGCTCAACATGGGCGTCGGGGACGTAGTCGCCGACCGGGTCGTGCCGCGCGCGGTCGACTCCGCCTACGTCGCCTTCACCAGGGCGCTCTACGAGACGCGGGGCGTCCTCGTCCAGCGCGAGAACGTTCCGGAGGATTCGGTGCTTCCGGAGGCCGTCGACACAGTGATCGAGGACGCCGTGGAGGGATCCCCTGAGCGACCCATCGCAGAGCTCGCGCTGCAGGATTCGACCGGAGCCGATACGGCCGATTCGTTCGACGTCCGGGCCCGCCTCGTGCAAAAACCCTCGGAGCTGGCCGGTGAGGAGATCACCCTGCCGTACCGCTCGGAGTACGTAGGCATGCTGGTGGAGCTCTCCGACACGCTCACCGGCGACGTGCACGTGGTCGAGCTCGACACGGCCGGGTCCTACGAGAAGGTCATTCGTCTCGTCTCGAGCGGCCTGACCGAGTTCACGATGGCCCCCCGCAACGTCGCGAAGCTCAGGGAGGGCTACTTCTCGAACATCCACATCAGACCGGCCATCGGCCCCGAGCACACGGTTGCCTGGGCCGTGCGCCGCAATGCGCCGGAGCTGCGCGAGGCGCTCGACGCCTGGATCCAGGAGCACCAGGGCACCGGTCTCTTCGAGCGGACCTATCAGAAGTACTTCGTCGACCGGCGAGGCTACCACCAGCGCACCGAGAGCAGGTACCTGACGGGCGAGACCGGGCGGCTCTCCGATTACGACGAGCTCTTCCGCACCTACGCCGACACGCTCGGATGGGACTGGCGCCTGCTCGCCTC
>CAZXHQ010000592.1:0-2481 GCA_964640145.1 uncultured Rhodothermales bacterium
TCATCCATTCGGGTAAGCTCCGCGCCAGGCAGACGGCCGAGCGTCTCGCCGCCGTATTCGACCGGCGCGGGCGCATGGACGAACAGTCTTTTCTGAACGCGATGGAGGATCCGGCGGCGGCTGCGCAGTACGTTGCCGAAACAGACGACGCCGTCGTGCTCGTCGGCCACCTGCCCCACCTCTCGCGCCTGGCTGGACTTCTCCTGGCCGGCGACGCGCAGAAAGAGGTCGTTGCATTTCGGCATGGCGGGATCGTCGCTCTCGACCGCAGCGACGGCGGCTGGCATCTCGAGTGGATCCTGACGCCGGAGATGGCCGAGGCGTGTGCGTGATCGTTCCGGATTTTTCTGCCACCCGTGCGGCCGCCCTAGTTGTCTTCGGCAATGGCCGCCATTCCGGGCCGTCGACGAATTCACATTCCAGCCACGCGAGAGCTAAATCATGACGACATCGCGCACCATCACCAAAGAGAATGAGGCAGAGACGTCGTTCGGCATGCCGCGGATCGTCGATCCCGACGTCGACCTGATCCTCCATCCCTCTCCCAAGCGCATTCGCATCGCATTCGCCGGTACGTTCATCGCCGACACGCGGGACGCACGGATCCTCTTCGAGCGAGGCCACCTTCCCGTCTATTACCTGCCGCTCGCCGATGTGCGGGAGGAGGTGCTCCTCGATTCGGACAAGAGC
The DNA here is from genome assembly GCA_964640145.1 of uncultured Rhodothermales bacterium. Taxonomy (GTDB): domain Bacteria; phylum Bacteroidota; class Rhodothermia; order Rhodothermales; family VXPQ01; genus CAZXHQ01. The sequence continues at coordinate 691 of CAZXHQ010000592.1, forward strand.
TACGAATGCCCGCGCAAGGGACAGGCTCGCTACTGGTCGCTGCAGATGGACGGCCGCGTCTCAGAGGACGCCGCCTGGAACTACCCGGAGCCGATTGCGGGATGCCCCCCGATCAGCGACCTGGTCGCCTTCGAGTGGGATGCCGTCGACGCGTGGTATGAGGAAGACGAGGAACTCACCGTACATCCCCGAAATCCATACACACGTATCGAGGTGCTCGAGAGCTCCCGCCGTGTGGAGGTGCAGCTCGGCGGTACCACCATCGCCGAATCAGATCGCCCCGCGCTCCTGTTCGAGACGGGCCTCCCGATCCGCTACTACCTACCCAAGCCGGACATCCTGCTCAACCACCTTCATCCATCCCCTACGATTACGCACTGCCCGTACAAAGGCACCGCGAATCGCTACTGGACGGTCGAGGCGGCCCGTAGGCGCGTCGAAGATGCCGCCTGGAGCTATGACCATCCCAGGCTCGAGGCGAGCGGCATCGCCGGCCGCATCGCCTTCTTCAGCGAGCGCGTCGACGTATTGGTAGACGGCGACCCGCTCGATCACGACGTGCGGCTGTGATCGGCCCGAACGCGGCTCCCGGCGCACGAGCGGCGCCACCTCCGCGCCGATCAGCTCGATCGATCGCAGCACCTCCTCGTGCCGCATCATGCCGGCGCTGAACTGAAGAGGTCAGCGATCGCGGCGGCAGACGAAAAGACGGCTTTGGGGGTATCCATTTAACCGGACGAATGCTATCATGAGCCCATGGACTATCCTCGGTCCGGCGCCCATTACCCAGCGTCCACGGGCGACTTCCACGCCTGGTTCCCGACTGATGCTGACTGCCGCGACTATCTGGAGTGGTTGCGCTGGCCGGATGGTTTTGTCTGTCCGGACTGCGGCCACAGCGGTGGTTGGCGCCTGGGCGACGGTCGGTTCAAGTGTGTGGAGTGTGGCTCGCGCACCTCGGTTACGGCCGGGACGATCTTCGATCGGACTCGCACGCCGCTTACCGTGTGGTTTTCCGTCTGCTGGCAGTTCGCCAGCGGCAAGGACGGCATTTCGGCGTTGAGCCTCAAGCGGACGTTGGAGATCGGGTCGTACCAGACTGCGTGGGCAATGCTTCACCGGCTGCGTTCTGTGCTGGTCCGCCCGGGCCGTGATCGGCTGAGCGGGAAGGTAGAGGTGGATGAAACCTATATTGGGGGCGAGGAGCCGGGTCTGCCTGGCGGACGGGCGAAGGGCAAAAAGGTCCTGACCGGGATCGCGGTGGAGGTCCGTGACCCGAGAGGGATCGGCCGGTGCAGGATGGCGCCGTTGAGCGACGTGTCGGCCTCGTCGCTGCATGCTTTCGTCACGGATCACGTCGAGCCGGGTGCGACGGTCATCACCGATGGCTGGAACGGCTACAAGGGGCTGGCGAAGCTCGGCTACGTTCACGATCGGCGGAGCCAGCGCGCGGCCAGCGCCCGCGGGGATGATCCCCGAAAGCTGCTGCCCGCAGTCCACCGTGTCGCCTCGCTGACCAAGCGGTGGCTCCTGGGCACCCACCAGGGCTCCACTGACGAAGCGCACCTGCCCAGCTACTTGAACGAGTTCGTGTTTCGATTCAACCGGCGAACTTCCCGTAGCCGCGGCATGGTGTTCTATAGAGTGCTGGAGCTGGCCGTCGCCCATGACCCCGTCCGTTACGAGGATCTCATCGCCACCCGGCGCCCCCGCGTCGTACCGCCTGTTCCCCCACGGCAACGCGGCCATCCGCCTAGTCTTCAGCGACCACCTGCTAGCCGCCCATGGCGG
>CAZXHQ010000593.1:0-2473 GCA_964640145.1 uncultured Rhodothermales bacterium
AATAAGTCCGAGAACGATGTGCATAGCGAACCCTCCGCGTCAGGTAGATGATGGCTGTAATGTAGCGAGGCCGACGGCACGGCTCAAGTACCCTCACCGCTTTACCGATTCGCGGCTGAGGCGATGCGCCTTGCGGGTCGGCTCAGGCACTTTGTATGTGGGCGAACAGGCGAGGGTCAGCTCTACGGCTTCCTCGAGCGTGATCCGGTGTCCGGCGCTGACGAAGACCGGATGTACGTCGGTCCGGGTCCGAACCACCATCCCTATCGTTTCGTCGCCGTCGACGAGCGGCGCGGTCGACCCTTTCCGCCGGCCCGGCTCCCCGTGCGTACCGGTCAGGCGGCTCTTCGCCACGCCGAAGGTCGGAGCGTCCAGCGCAAGACCCAGGTGGCAGGCCAGGCCCATCCGCCTCGGATGCGCATATCCCTGACCGTCCGTCATGATTACGTCCGGGCGCACGCGGATCTCGCGCAGCGCGTCGAGGACGGCCGGCAGCTCACGAAAGCTCAAGAGCCCCGGAACGTAGGGAAAGGCCACCCGTCCGGTCCACGTCGCTCCGTCGACCCGTTCCAGGGACGGAAACGACAGCACGGCGACGCCGCACTGCGCCGCGTACTCTTTGTAGCCGAGCCGGCGGAAGCTGACGTCCACGCCCGCGACGGTGTCGGGGGGAGCCGGAAGCGGCTCGAAGCGCAGGCGATGGGCCAGTTCGCGCTGTATGGCGACGGCCTCCGTCGTCGAAACATCCCAATCGTGCCCGTGGTAAAGCTGAACCTGCATGCACGTCCTCTGCTATTGCCCCTCGTTCGAATGAAGTACACCGGCTGGGTCGCCGCTTTGTTCGTTGCCGTCGTCCTCCTGGCGCCGCGCGCCGGCGCCCAGGAAGCGCCCTCGGAGGCCGTTTCGGTAGACGCACCCTCTCCCGGAAAAGCATTCGCCTGGAGCCTCCTCGTGCCCGGATTGGGCCACCGCATCGTCCATGGCGACTGGGACGGATGGGCGTCCGTCTTTGCCGTCGCCGAAGCGGGTCTCTGGGCCGGTCTATTCGGCATCGCGCGGCACCGCGATCATCTGGTGGAGAGTTACCGCACACTCGCCTCGCAGCACGCCGGCGTGGATCCGACCGGCAAGGGTCGCGACTTCTATCTGAACGTCGCCACCTACCCATCCTCGGACGCCTATACCGACGCGCAGCTTCGCTCCCGGAACTGGGGTCAGGTCGACTATGCGGCGGATCCCTCGTTTCAGTGGGAATGGGATTCTGAGGCGCGCTTCCGGCGCTTCCGCGAGACGCGGGAGAAATCCGAATCGCTGCGGCGACGGCGGACGTTCATCGTCACGACCCTCGTAGCGAATCGCCTCATCGCCGGCATTTCGGCCATCCGGTCGGCGCAGCGAGCCGAGCCGTCCCGCACCGAGCTTTCCCTGGCCCCTGGCGGCGCGGATGCGCCCCTGGTACGCTTGACCTATCGGTTCCGGTAGACGGGTCGCCCTCAGGGCCGGGTTCTGAGCACGTCTTTGACGGGCTTGCGCTTCGTCTGCGGAACGTCCGACGCAAACCCGTACCACACGAGGCCGACGAGCATCTCTCCCGAGCGGTCGATCCCCACGATATCGAAGAAGCGGTCGGTCTCCGTGACCGGCCCGGTCGTCCATTTCACGCCCACTCCCCGGCTCCACAGGTACAGCTGCACGTTGTGCACGGCGCAGCAGCAGGCGGCGTAGTCCTCTCGCTGGCGCTGCCGGTCCTCCGACCGGCGGCACGTAACGACCATCCACCCGGGAATCCGGCGCCAGCGGTCGAATTTGGCTTCGCCGGCCTTTTCGCCGCGCGTTTCCGCGTACAGATCCGCATTGTACCTCGCGATCGTCCGGATGGTCTCAGGGCCCAGCAGGTAGAACCTCCAGGGCTCGGTCAGGTGATGGTTGGGCGCCCACCGGGCCAGATCGATCGCCGTAAGGATCTCTTCTCGCGACGGCGCGGGCTCGGGCTGGAAGTTGTGGATGGTTCGCCGCGTGCGAATCACGTTCGCCACGAGGTCTGACTGCTCGTCGGTATATTCGGCCATAGATGGGTGTACGGATCGCAGGAACGAGAGATGGTACGTACAGGTACCGTCCTACGTCGGCGCGGATCGGAGGATGCCGCTTCACGGCGGTTCAAGTTTCGGTGAATAGGGAGCCGCGCCCGGGCTTCGAGGTGAAAACGCCCGATCCGCAGCCCAGGCAGCGGCGTTAGAACGCCTTGACACGCCCGGGCATGCGTCGGTATATTTTGTGCTCTTCCGGCAGGGCACGCCGGTTGGATTCAATAGGCGCATCCTCCACACCGAATGCTCCCCGATCGGTACCGAAGGAATTGGGTCGTTAGCTCAGTTGGTTAGAGCGCTACGTTGACATCGTAGAGGTCGGTGGTTCGAATCCACTACGACCCACTTTATATCGGTTGAAGGTTGAAGGTTGAAGGTTGAAG
>CAZXHQ010000594.1:0-2470 GCA_964640145.1 uncultured Rhodothermales bacterium
GATGTCTAGCGCGCCTGCGATCGACGGGCCGTAGGCCAGAAACGACATGCCGGCGGCGGTCCACAGCAAACTCACCCGCCCTGCCTGATCGACGCCGGGCCGTACGTTCGCCTCGACCAGCGCCTGTGAAACGCGCGCGCGCAGGGCCGCAACGTCCGAGTCCGCCAGCACCTCGCGATCCTGCACGATCGTCTCCTCGTCCTCGTACTGAATGACCAGCACGAAGGAGCCGTCCGGCTGCCTGAAAAGACGGGCCTCGCGAAAGTCGCCATACGCCGGAAAGAGGTTCAGACGCGCCTCCATCGGCGCATCGATGACGAACACCTCGCCTGCCTCGTCGAGCGGTACCTGAACCTCCTGGGCCGACGCCGGCAAAGCGGCCAACAGGACGGCGATCACCGGGGTGAGGAGGGAGAGGCCAATACGATGCAGGGCTCGGCGCATGGGAATGCACAAGGGGATATGATCGGGTCGTGATGAGGGCGTCTCTGGCTCAGGCCAGACTACAGGGCCTCCCATGCTCAGCCCGCCGCACCTGGACGACAAGCCTCGAGGAGGACACCGTCCTTCAGGACGGAGCGCCGGATCGAACGTGCCATCGGCAGTTCGGATCCGCGGCGACCTGAAGCGGTTCGCTTCCCGCGCCGGCATCGACGTCCGGCGGCTGCGCCTGCGATGGCTATTGGTTCCGGGCGTACCTCTTGATTCCGGGCGTACCTCCGCGCGCGATCACACGCCGGCACGTACGTGCGCACCCCGCGACGCGACGGCGTATGTCAGGAGATCAGTCTTCGACGGCCTGCACCTCGATCTGGATGGCCACCTCATTCTCGATGTCCGCGGGCAGCCGGCTCTCCGGTGGCAAGACGAGCCGGCTGTCGATGGTCGTGTCGCCGACGACTCGGCTCAAATCGATCGACATCGTCTCCACCTGAGAAGCGGAGAGTCCATTCCTCGTCCCCGTCAACAGGGTCACGGAGTCCGGCTCCGTTCGGATGCTCACGAGCGTGAGGGAATCGGGCAGTGTGCGCAAGGCAGGCACCCGAACGGGGAGGCGGATGGAACGCAGCCGGTTCAACGCCAGCGGCACGGCGGACGGCTCCACGCGGATCAGGTCGATGTCGGATGGAAGTCCCAGCTCCTCTCTCGTAATAACGATCTCGGTCGGATCGATCTCCGGATTCTCCAGGTCTACCGAGACCGCCAGTCGCTCCGAATCCAGCCGTCGGATAAGCGGCTGACGGCCGGCTACGACGATCTGGACCTCGGTAGGCACCGAGGGCTCAAGCGCCCAGTCGTCAGGTAGATTCTGGTACTCGATCGGCACGGTGAGCGTGCGGACCACCGTATCCGGACTGTAGATGACGAACAGCCAGAGTATTACGGAAAGGAGGACGGAGACGGCGGCCGGCTGAACGCGCCGGCTTCTCCACCAGGAAGAGTACTCTAGAGGACGACGTCGATAATGACCGTTCCAGAACTCCTCCATCCGCTGCCTCAGGAGCCCGACGTTTACATCCTGGTCCAGCTGTCCGTCCTGCGCGATGCCGATGCTTCCTCGCTCCTCGGAGACGACGATGACGAGCGCGTCGGACTCCTCGGCCAATCCGAGGGCGGCGGCATGCCTCGTGCCGCCGTACTGGCTGACCTCCGGCAGGTTCGTAGCGAGCGGCAGGTGAACCGCGAACATGGTGACGCGGTCCTCTTCGATGATAACCGCGCCATCGTGCCCGGGCGTGTCCGGGTCGAAGATGCCGTGCAGCAGCGGCTGCGTGAGCATCCCGTCGAGCGCAATCCCTCCATGGATGTGACTGTCGAGAGGCTCGCGGCCGCGAATCGCGATCAGAGCGCCGATTTTCCTCGCGGCGAGCTTCGCGACCGTTTCCGTAATCGCGTCGATGGTGGCCGACTCCTCAGCCCGCCCGTTCGTGCGCTTGACGCCCCCGACCATCCGGTCGAACATCCTCCGGATGTCGGACTGGAACACCACCACCGCAATGATGAGCAGCACGAGGAAGAGAATCTCCAGGACTTCCTCGAGCAGATAGAGGTCGAATACCCGGATGAGCACGTAGACGGCGGCGATTACGGGCGCGGCAATCAAGAGCTTGCGCAGCGCGCTCTCCGGAATGCCGCCCCACAGCCAGGACAGGATCACGTAGAATAAGGCCGCGACCAGGATGACGTCCAAAATGTCGCTCACCCCAACCTGGCGAATAATCTCGCCCAGATGCTCCATAATCGTCCGTTACCATCGAGTTACAGTCCGTAAACCGAAGCGAAGGATGCCGGCTCCGGCAGGCATGTAATTGCCTTGTGAACCGCCCTGTGCGAGACGACCTCATTACGAACGCCGACGCGGCCGGGGGTCACGCGGCATGCTCTTCCGCAAACATATCCCACACGACTAGAAACAGGGCCGCGATGAGGGGCCCGGCGATGACGCCCGTCAGGCCGAACACCGCGAGCC
>CAZXHQ010000595.1:0-2454 GCA_964640145.1 uncultured Rhodothermales bacterium
TCGACCGCTTCGCGATCATCGAATATTGGCTATGTCCTAAAATCCAGACCAATTCTGTCGCCTCGATCCAACCGGGTTATTTCGGTCGACCCAAGGTTCTTTCTGCAGCGGGCTAACCGATCAGGAATGAGAAACTTTCAACCTTCAACCTTCAACCTTCAACCTTCAACCTTCAACTTTCAACCTTCAACCTTCCACCGTCAAGCCTTAAGAAAATGGGCGCATCGCCGCGCGGCCTCCGATCCGGAGGCGACGGCGGCGCCCACCGAGATGCCGCCTCGAAAGTTTCCGGCCATGAACCAGCCGGGCCAGGCCTCTTCCAACCGATCCATAGCCTGCAGCGCCGAGTCGTATCCGAGATGGTACTGCGGGATGGAGCGCTTCCAGGCGACGTGCCTGCGCAGCACCGGCTCCTCGGAGGTGCCGAGCAGGCGCCGTAGGTCGCGGAGGACGATGTCGTAGGCTTGCGACTCCGTCGATGCTCCCAGTTGCGGCCGCCGCATGCCGCCTAGAAACGTCGTGAGCAGGACGTGACCGTCGGGGGCCCGGCCGGGGAAGATCGACGAGGTGAAGAGCGTTCCGAGGATGCGGAATTCATCCTCCACGCGCGGGATCAGCATCCCGAATCCGTCCAGTGGATGCTCCACATGCTCGCGCCGATATCCGAGCGCGACGACGCTCAGGGGCGGATAGGCGACCTGCAGGAGGGGGGTCACGTCGGGTCCGGCCGGGCCTGCGATGTCGGACAGGGCGTAGAGCGGCGCGGTGAAGATCACGGCATCACTTCCTTCCGGTGCCGCCGCGTCGGCGTGGATCGACCATCGGCCGTCGGCCAGGTCGATCTTCCTGACGGGAGATGCGAGGCGGATGCGGTCCGACAGGGCCTCCTGGAGGGCGCGCGGCAGCCGCTCGAGACCGTCGACGAACGAAAACATGCGATGCGTCTCCGCAGCGGCGGACAGGCCGCGACGTCTGCCGACCTGGCCCTTGATGATGGAGCCCGCCGCCTGCTCCATTTCATAGAGCGTCGGGAATGCGTGACGGACGGAAAGCTGCTCGGGATCGCCCGCGTAGACCCCGGCCACAAGCGGATCCATTCCGTAGTCGAGAAACTCCGGACCGAGTCGGCGTCGGATGAAGTCGGCCACGCTTTCTTCAACGGAGGGGTCGGCCGGGTCGACGAACGGCTCGCGGAAGATGCGAAATTTCGAGCCCGCTGCGAAGAGGTCCGACGTGAACAGCTTCCCGGGGGAGGACGGCGCGGCCACGGGCCGACCGCCCCGTACGACGTACCGCCTGCGCGCCGCCTCTGAGGCCGCAATACGATCACTCTCGAGCTCGAGATCGTCGATGAGCGCTTCGAGGGGGTCGCTGGTGGATTGGATCGAATTCGGTCCGTGTTCGATCAAGAACCCCTCGCGCCGCTCGGATCGGATGACCCCCCCGACGCGTCCCGACGACTCGAATACGACGGGCTCGATTCCGAGTCGATGCAGCGTATGGGCGGCTGTAAGACCGGTGATGCCGGCGCCGATCACGGCGACACGGGCCATTCTGGAATCGAAGTAGATGTTGGCGGTCCTAGCGAGTATTATCTACACACGCGGCGCGAAGCGTCGACGGCATGGTCGATGGAAGAACAGCTACACACCGCAGCATCATGATAAAGAATATCTTCGTCGTGCTTCACGTGATTACGGCCGCGGGCTGGTTCGGCATCGCCTTAATGCTGCCGAGCATCTCGCGCGGCGTGGCCGGTTCCGGCGACCGGGCCCTGCGCGATATCGGATCGAAGGCGGTGGGCATGATGACGCTGTTCATCGTGCTGACCTTCTTGTTCGGACTGATCGCATTTCTGCTCGGAGGCGGATTTGCCGCCTATGGACCGGTCTATCACACGAGCCTCCTTCTGATCGCCGGGTTGATCCTTATTCAATTCTTCATGATTCGCCGCGGATGGGTTGGGCTCATCGGGGAGGGGGAAGCACCGGCGCCTGCTAGAAAACAGGTCGCGATGGGTGTTGGCATCGGCCATCTGATCTGGCTCGTGGTGCTCGTTCTGATGTTCTGGCGCTTCTTCGCGATCTAGCATCTCGTGCCGTTCGTCCGCGTATGCGACCGAAAATGCGGAGGTGCACGTCCCGACCGGCGCAGCGACGAGACGTAGCGGCGCTACGGCGAGGGGCTGCAACGACGCGGGACGCGATACGGCGCCGTTTGAAGGCGCGCGACGGACGTGTCGAGGCGGTGGGACGCACTGGTGCGCGCGCGAACCGCCTCGCCTCGGCGGCGGATGGCGCGCAGAGCCGGTCGCCGCGCATCCGACGGTGCGCACCGGCCCGGACCCGGGACGCGGCCTCCGAAGGCCTGCATATCGGGTCAGACGCGAGGCCGATTCGGACTAAATCCCGGTTCGAGCGGGGGCGGCATGGGTCCTCCGGTGGGAAAAATTGA